>PWEJ01000064.1 GCA_003553485.1 Halanaerobiaceae bacterium
ACAGAAAAGCCTTTTATTTCAACATCATCAGCTTCAATCTTAAATCCAGCGATGACAGGACGGTCAGTACCAAAGCCATGTTGAAAAATGAGACCAGGCATATCATCTTCAACTTCAACTTTCTCATCATAATCACCAGAAGCAAGTTCAATCTTATCTCCTGGCCAGGCTTCATTTTGTAAATAATTTTGTAGACTTTCATTAGAAGTCAACTGTTCAACTTTAGTAACATTAAATTCAATTTCTTTACCATCATCAGAAGAACTTACCTCAATAGCTTCCCGGGGATAAAAATCTAAGTCGTCATGGTCTGGTCTAATATCCTTTCTTCCCTGCAGACCTGTAAAGGTACCGCGGGCTACCTCTTCTTCGCTGTCATAGTCAAGGTTATCTAACACCTGACCATTAGCCCTAACACTCAAGTTTTCTGCTTCATCTTCGGTAATGCGGCTGATCTTCACCTCGATATCATAAGTACTTATCTGCATTACATCACAGCCTGCCCCTATTAAAACAAGGCCCAGGAAAAGCACTAATAAAACTGTGACCTTTGTTTGCTTCCTCCAGTTTAGCTTACTGTAAATCCCCGTTGTTTTTTTCCCGTTGTTCATTGATAATCCCCCTAAAAATACACATTTTTGGTAGAGCTATTAAATTCAATGATCCTTATTAAAATTTCATTAAAAGATTGATCTTATTTGAAAAATAATCGTAACTGGCATAAATTTCTCCAGCAGTTAACTGCGATAGCTCACCGGGGCTTTTCTCTTTGCTCTCTTTTAGAAAAGATAGTCGGTTAGCCAGATTCCTGTCTTCATTAATAATATCTTCTCGCCAGGAAAAATTTTTCCTTTCTGACTGCAGTTTAAAAAAGTAATAACGAGAATTTTTTAAACCCCTAACTGTTAAACTGCACTCCTCCTCCTGCTCTCGATAGTTTTTAATTATATCCAGTAAAGTTTCACTTAAAGCAGATAATTTTGCTGATTCTGGCTTCTTAGTTTTTAGATTATCATCATTGGTTACAATAAAATCTCTCAAGTTCTCAATCATTTCCTCATCTTCCTGACTGCAATCTAACTCCCATTCTTTTCTCTTTCCCTGAGGCCGACCTAACAAAAGAAAGGTGACATCATCACCAGCTGGCTCATGATTTCTAAAATTAGCAAAATCAGCCAATAGCATATCTTTAAGAAAAGCAGGAGGTAGATGACCATAATTATGCAATACCCTGTTAAACTTATCCTCATAATATAACTCTGAATCCCCCTGCTGCTCTAAGATACCATCGGTGCCTAAAAAATAATTGGTGTCCGGGGTTATCTCAAAACTCTTTTCTGGCCGATTAGGAATAGCCCCTAACCCTGTAGATAGGGGGAGTTCTCCAGTGGCCAGCTCAGAGACTTTATTGGATTGGGCTGGGTTTTCTTCCTCTTCAGAGGAGCTTTTAACAGCAAAGACAGGAAACTGCAGGCCTGCTGTGGCATAGGTCATCTTATAATTATTTAGATCCAGCAGACCTAAAAATAGGCAGACTATATAATTTTCAGGAAATCCTTCCTTTTGGTATTGCTGATCTACGTAATTTAAAAGTTCTCCAGGAGAGACTTTTTCTCCTGCATTGTGTTTTAAATTAAAGTAATTGGCAATAGTCTCATTGATGAAAATTGCCAATAAGGTGCTGTCCAGACCATGACCGGCCACATCGAAATAATAAACCAAATAATGCTGAAAAAAAGAAGCCATCTTGCCGTGGTCTATCTGAAAAACATTGTAATAATCGCCGCCCATGTATTCTGCTGGTTGATAATAGCTGCTGATAAAAAGATCTCCTGGTTCTGGAATATTATCGGGCAACAATTTCCGGTGGAGGTTGCGAGCCTTCTCCATTTTCTCAGCTACCTCGGATTCCAGCTCTTCTATGGCCTTCTCTCTGTCGGCTAAGGCCTGTTGCTGTTCAAGAACTTCACTTTCCCTTTGTTCCACCAGATCAACCTGATTCTTAAATTGCTCCTGAATATAAATATATTTAGTTGTTAGCTTATAAGTGAAAATTAACACTAAAACCAGGATAAAATTACTTATTGTAGGTAGTAAAGCTGAAGAAAAAAATAATTCTCTGAGAAAAAGAATTGCAGAGACTGCTATTAAAACCATTATAAAATTTTTGGCGCCAGGCTTTATCTCCATATAATCACCACTAATATAGCTTTTAAAACAAGATTTATCGGGGACCTATTGAAGTTATTGTAATTAATCTAAATTCTGAAGTTAATCTAAATTCTCCTTTAGGGCTTCATAACGGGAGCGCAATATTTTCTCATGGGCCTTTTCATCTTCAATTAACTGCTCGTATAGCTGCCTGGTCTTCTCATCTTCAGCCTGCTGTTGCATCTGCTTATATTTTTTCTGGGCTTCCTGTTCATCGGCAATAGCTTCGGCCAAGCTTTCTAACAATTCACTCATTTTTTGCTACCTCCTGGAAATTTTTTTAGATTGGATTAACAAATTCAATATTTAATTATAGTTATAAGTAAGGCGCTGTCTTTTTTAAAATAAGTACTGTCTAAAAAAGTTAAAAATCAATCAACTTCTGAAATATCAATAACATCAGCCAGGTTAACCATAGAAAAAACCTTTTTTACATAGGGAGACTGTACATTGACAATCTTCATCTTACCCTCTTGCTCCTTCATGATTTTTGTGAAGAGCAGCAGCTTGCCAATCCCTGAACTATCTATGGTTTCAACCTGAGAAAAATCCAAGACTATCTCCTTAAAATCAGCATCTACTAACTTATCGAATCTATCTCGTAAGAGATCAGCATTGGATAAATCAATGCTCTCACTGGGGATAATTATAGCTGTTTCCTCTTCTGTTTCCACCCTCATTGTTATCACCTCATGCTAATGTAGAATAAAAAGAATATTGATACTGTGGGGGGCTAAATAGCAAACTGTCAAAAATTGTTCTTGATAATATCATTTTACATAAAAAAGCCAGCAATTGCAAACACAATTGCTGACAATTTAACTGCCACTCTTTAAACAACAGTGTTCTACTAATTTGCCAGGAAATCATTAATAAAATCTGCCAATTTATTTAAAGCTGTTTCCACCATCTCTTCTCCTATTTCAATATTAGCTTTTCGGGGATCACCTAAGGCCCCCTTTTCAGTGACTTCAGCAAAATCTAAAGTTCTTTTAATAGGGCCCTTATTATATTTGCTATATCTATAGGGAATATCCTTCCTCTGGTCATAATGGGTTTTGTCCTTTTTCAAGACCTCGGGAGCTAAATACATTATCTCTGAGGTCTCTATCATACAGGCATGTACAGCCTCTCCCTCTCCCTTATATTCATCGACCACTTCCTGAGCTAAATCATTATAAGATACATAGGCCACTTCCAGCTCTGGCTGTTCTCGCTTAAGTTCACTTAAAAGCACATTTAAAACAGAATCATTGCCTCCATGGCCATTGACAAAGACGAATTTTCTCAGGCCATGTTGCTTTAAAGAAAAGATGATATCCTTGGCCAGGGATTTTAAAGTCTCAGGGGAAAGGGAGATGGTTCCAGGAAAAGACAGATGATGCTCTGATAGACCAAAGTTTATGACTGGAGTCATAATAACTTTAGGATATAGTCGTTTTGCTAATAATTTAGTGAAGTTTTCAGCCCTGGCTGTATCACAATTTTGCGTTAAATGAAGGCTATGCTGTTCATGAGAACCAACTGGAATCAGGGCCACCTCCACCTTCTCTAAGGCTCTCTCCACTTCATCCCAGGTCATCCCCGACATTATATAAGCTTTATCTCTTTCTTTTGTCATCTTATCACTTCTTTCTTTGCAAAGTCATTAACTCTCTAATTTTATTATCCTGGCAAATTTTAGGTAAAAAGTCCTGTTTTTCAATCATAAAACAAATTAACTCGTTTTTGGCTTTTTACATCAATCAAACCCTTATCCGTTATTTTTAATTCTGGACTTACTGGAAGGGTATTAGTACATAAAGACATGATGATATTGTAATGTTCATAACCCAGACTGGCTAAAGACTCAGTCACCTGCCGCAGTTCTTGACCCACTTTGAGAGCAGGTCTTTCGGCCAGAATTCCTGCTACTGGCAGTGCCAGAGTTGCCAGAACCTCTCCCTTATTAACTACTGCTAATCCTCCCCTTTGTTCAATTACTTGATTGGCTGCTATAACGCCATCGCGATAATTTTGAGCCACCAGATAAAGATTGTGATGGTCGTGGGCATAGGTAGTGGCTACAGCCCCTTCTTTGATGGTATCTCCAGTGATAAATCCCTGACCGCAGTTACCCTTCCTGCCGTGGCGTTCTATAACAGTTGCTAAAGCACAGCCTGTCTCTTCCCAGAGCACCTTCCGCTCCTCCACAGCAAAAATAGCCTCAACCTCTTCCGTATAGGTGGTATCTTTTTTAACTTCCATCGCTCTACAGGAAACTACGGTGGTATCTTCACTCTCCTCAGGCAGGTAGACCTCCAGGTCGGCCTGAGAAATTTTAGGACAGTTAATACTCTGGTAAAAGTTAGCTGGAAAATCTTTTGTTTGCTGTTCTTCCTGTCTCAGTCCTGTAAAACCATAACTGGCTTCATCTTTCGAGAAAACCAGTTCACCACTTTTAAATACCGCTTCTGGAGCAAAATCTTTTTCCGGCTCCAGGATCAAAAAGTCTGCTTTTTTACCGGGAGCTAAGCTGCCCCGGTCAGTTAACTGCATTCTCCTGGCCGGAGTATAGGTTGAGATATAAAGAGCTTCTTCTAAACTCAAACCAGCCTGCAGACTTCTTCGCAGCACCTGATTTAAATGGCCCTCTTCTATCAGGGAATCGGCCATCACATCATCAGTAACCAGAGCCACAGAATCAAAAAGATTATTTGTCTTGATATAACTCATCAGTTCTTCTGATAGTGATTTTTCCTGTATTTCAACAAAAACTCCATTTCTGATTCTCTGCTTAAATCTGGTCAGATTTTGTAAAGTGTGATCAGAATCGATACCCCGGGCTACAAATTGCGCTAAATCAAAACCTGTAAGAGTAGGTATATGACCTTCAATGATACTATTGATGCTATTCTGCTGATAGTAAGCAATCAACTTTCTGATCAGGCTCTCTGGTTCCTGTAAAACTGCCCGGTTATTCATCACTTCACCCAGACAGATGACCTTTTCCTCAGGGATAAGGCGCTTAAGTTCAGCTATGCCTATTTCACCACCACTGGTTTCTAAAGACTTATCGGTGGAAGGAACGGAACTGGGAATAGCCCAGAAAATATCGACCACTGTTCTCTCGCCAGCTCTAATCATCTGCAGGATGCCCTCCAGGCCAAAAACATTGGCAATCTCATGGGGCTCAGCAACAATGGTAGTCGTGCCCTCTTTGATGATCTGCCGGGAAAAGGGCCCTGGTGCCATCATTGAACTCTCAATATGCATATGGATATCAATCAAGCCCGGGACAACCCTTTTATTATCTGCCTTATAAAAGTTTTCAGCCTTGATGGCTGCTAAAATCTCCTGAGGTATTTCTTCTTCGGGACCGCAAAACTCGATATTGGAACCTTTGAGCAGTAAAGAGGCCGGAATAAATTTCTGATAGTAAGGATTATAGATTCTAGCCTGGCTAATTAGCTTTCTCACGGGCTGTTTTTTATTATTAGGGGAATATTTTTCTGGCAAGTTGCTTTCCTCCTCAAATTTTAGACTGACCTTATCAACTAATACTGCAAATAGGCCGGTAAGAGCCGGCCTATTTACTCTCTTTTTTGCAATAAATCTAAGGCTTTAATCATTATCAACGGCAGCTAATTTTACTATGGCCTCTAAGGCAATCTCAATCTCATCCTTTTCTGCTTTTTGAAAGAGTTCTTCTTTTTCTTTGAGAGTAGGTTGGTCTTCTAAGAGTATATTAGAATCCGTACCTACAATAGCTCCTGCTCTTACCCCTCTAATCCGAGCTATGGTGAAGATGGTGGAACATTCCTGCTCGGAGCAGAGGATATTAGCTGCTGTCAGCTGCTCATTTAGCTCCTGGTTTTGCTTATAATAGGCATCGCGGGTAAAACTTGCTCCCAGATAAAGTTCTCTCTTTCTTTCCTTCACTGCTTCAATCAAGGCATCTGTAACGTAATGATCGGCAGCAGCGGGATAGGCTGTAGGTATATATTCTTTGGTAGTCCCTTCACCTCTATAGGCACTATCCACTACGATAACCTCACCGATGGGGATATCAGGTTGCCGGGCCCCGCAGGAACCCACTCTGATAAAGGTATCGGCTCCCACTTTAATAAGCTCTTCTAAGGCTATGGAAGCAGAAGGACCTCCCATGCCGGTAGAGCAGACAGTAACATCTACCCCTTTATATTTGCCATTATAAATCAGATGTTCTCTATTTTCTGTTACCTTTTCTCTGCTGGTAAAAAAAGTCGAAATCAATTCAGCTCTTTCTGGCGAACCAGGAAGTAATACATACCTTGCTACATCACCTGTTCTGCATCTGATATGTTTTTGCATCTCTTCCATGATAGTTTAATCTCCTTCCTCTGATATATTCTTTCCTCTGATATATTGCTATAACTATCTTTCCATTCTTTCCCGGGCAAAATGGCAGGCTACCTGGTGACCAGGGAAGATAGTCTCTAATTCGGGAGCTTTTTCATTACAAATATCTTTAGCATAAAAACAGCGGGGATGAAAGTAACAACCCCGGGGCGGATTTTTAGGCGAGGGTACACTACCTTTGAGAATAATCCGCTCCTTTTCCCTTGTCTCTCTGGGATTAGGGATGGGAGTGGCCGATATTAAGGATTCTGTGTAAGGATGAATAGCCTTCTCAAAGACATTTTTATTGGTTCCCAGCTCCACTATTTTCCCTAAATACATAACCGCTATTCTATCAGCTACAGAATGGACAATAGTCAGCTCATGACTGATAAATAAATAGGCCAGATTTTTCTCTTGCTGCAGCTTTTGTAGAGTAGCTAAGACCTGAGATTTAACTGAAACATCTAAAGCAGATACCGGCTCATCGGCCACCACCAACTCTGGCTCAGTGGCCAAGGCACGGGCTATTCCTATCCGCTGTCTCTGTCCCCCTGAGAGTTCATTGGGATATTTGCTCATGAATTTTTCCGGAGGTCTTAACCCCACATCATTGAGGAGTTCTATAATTCTGGCTGAAATTTTTTCTTTATCCTTTCTTCGATAGAGCCCCGAACAGATTAAAGCTGATCTAATGATGCTCTTGACAGTCTTGCGGGGATTTAAGGAGGAGTTGCTGTCCTGAAAAATTACCTGAACCTCCTGGCGGTACTGCTGCCAATCCTCGGCGGTAAAATCATCCCTGACCTTACCTTTATAGGTTATCTGACCGCCCGAGAGCTCTTCTAAGTCCAGGATTAAGCGTCCAGTGGTGGTCTTGCCACAGCCGCTCTCCCCTACCAGGGCTAAAGTTTCTCCGGGATAAATCTTTAAAGTTATATCATTTACAGCCGTTAGAGACTGTTTATAGCCGAAAAAAGAACGGTCATAGGGGAATTTTTTCGTAACTCCCTTAAGCTCTATCAATTCCTCCAATTCTTCGCCAGTCTCCTCTGGTTGTTTAGTTTCTACTGCTTCCATACTTATCACCCAAATCCTGATTAATTTTCATATAACCAACAGGCTACTTCCTGGTTGAAAAAGGGCGGCTCCTGCTCCCGGCACCTTTCCATTACTTCAGGACAGCGGGGATGAAAGCGACAGCCTTGAGGCAGCTCGCTTAAACTGGGGATGCTGCCCTTGATTGGCCTTTTGATACTCTTCTCTTCCCCCTGCATGGAAAAGGCACCCTTCAATAGCCCCTTAGTATAGGGATGCTTTGGGGCTTCATAGATTTCATAGACATCACCGACTTCAACAATCTTGCCGGTGTACATGATGTAAACATAGTCACAGATATCAGCAATTACTCCTAAATCATGGGTTATTAGAAGCAGGGAAAAATCTTTTTCTGCCTGTAGATCCTTCAGCAGATCTAATATCTGGGCCTGGATAGTAACATCCAGAGCTGTAGTCGGCTCATCGGCTATAACCAGGCTGGGATTGCAGATTAGCGCAGCTACAATTCCTACCCGCTGTAACATACCTCCAGAAAGACCATGGGGATACCTATCAGCAACATCTCTAGCCAGACCAACCTCGTCTAAAGCTCTGGCTATTCTTTCCTGCTGGTTTTTAATACCATGAGCTGTCAGTTCCTCTTTAAGCTGCTTGCCGATCTTTATTACTGGATTAAAAATTTTTGAAAAATCCTGGAAGACCATCCCAATCTCTTGCCCGCGAATTTTCCTTAAACTGTTCCCTGACAGACCACGCAGATCTTTATCCTTAAATAAAATCTGACCTTCTCTCACTCGAGCAGCTGTGGTGGGGAAAAGATCCAGGATGGAATAGGCGGTCATTGTTTTGCCAGAACCACTTTCCCCGGCCAGGCCGACAATCTTTCCTTCAGGAATTAAAAAGTTTTCTATCTCCACCGGCTTTATAATCTGACCTGGAATCTTAATTTCGGTCACCAGGTCCTTTATTTTTAGGATATAATCATCATAGGCATCGATTTTTTTCATTAAGTCTTTCCTCCACTCAACTTGCTTTCCGCTGTATTAAAGCCTTCACTTTGCAGCCTGGGGTTGGTAGCTTCATTCAGGCCATCACCTACCAGGTTAAAGCTTAAAACTGCCAGGGAGATAGCAAGACCGGGAAATACTGACATCCACCAGGCCCTACGGAGATACCCCTGAGCTAAGCTCAACATGCCACCCCAGCTGACCAGATTGGGGTCCCCCAGGCCAAAGAAACCCAAACCTGCCTCCAGCAATATTGCTGTGGCAATATCTAAAGTTGCTACTACTACCACCTGAGGCATCACATTGGGTAAGATTTCAATAAAGATTAATCTCCAGTCACTCATGCCAATGACTCGACCACTCTCTACATAGGGATGGGATTTGTGGGTAAGGTATTCACTCCTGACAATTCTGGCCATTCCTGGCCAGCTCAAAAATCCTATTACCAGTATTAGACGATTTATCCCTGTCCCAAAGAAAGAAATAACTACCAGTGCCAGGACAAAGCGAGGAATAGTCATAAATAATTCCGTTATCCGCATCAGAAGGTTATCTACCCAGCCACCAAAATAACCGCTCACAGCTCCCAGGGTGATACCGATGATAGTTCCCGTTACCGAGGCCAGTATCCCAACTAAAAGCGAGACTCTAGCCCCCCAGATAACCCGGCTCAATATATCTCTCCCCATATTATCGGTACCCAGGACATGATCAGCTGTTCCTGGAGCTTCAAAACGATGTCTGGTTATCGAATGGGGATCATGAGGAGCCAGTAAAGGAGCGAAGACAGCCATGATAAAAATCATGGCAACAATGACCAGGCCTGCCATGGCTAATTTTTTTCGTCTAAAATAATACCAGATTTTATTTATTTCCGAACTATCTTTGCTCGAATTGTTAGACATGTTGTTACCTCACTTATTGCAAAATTTAATCATAGGTTACCCGGGGGTCAACAAAGGCATAGAGCAGGTCGGTGATTAAAGTCACCAGAATTACTGCCACTGAGACCACCAGCAAGATTCCCAGCAATACCGGGAAATCCCTGGCTGTAATCGAAGTATATAATAATCTGCCAATTCCCGGCCAGCCAAAGACAGTCTCTACCAGCGCTGAGCCGGCTACCATGAAGGTAAAATGAAAACCGACTACGGTAATTATGGGCATGGCTGCATTGCGCAGACCATGATTCCAGAGAATTCCTCTTGATTTTACTCCGCGAGATTTTGCGGCTAAGATAAAATCGGAGTTTAAGGTTTCTAATAAACTGGATCTGGTCAGCCGGGTCGTTAAAGCCATATACCGCAGGGATAAGGCCAGCATGGGCAGTATCATGTGGCGAGCCCGGTCGACAATCAGGGCCCAGCCGAAGTAATCTCCTCTAATCGACTGCAATCCCCCTGAGGGCAACCACCCCAGCCAGATGGCAAAGATTAAAATCAATATCTGACCGGACCAAAACACGGGAATGGAGTAACCGATGGTGGCAAAGGCTACGGCAAAATTATCAATAAAGGAGTTCCTCCATTTAGCTGCAGCCACTCCTAAACTTATACCAACAATAGAGGCAAAGGTAATGGCCGAAATCATTAAAATTATTGTCCTGCCCAATCTATTTAAGACCAGGTCCAAGACCGGAACCCGATAATTAAAGGAAAAACCCAAATCACCGCGGAGCACATTGCCCAGGTATCTCACCAGTCTAACTGCGATATTTTGATCCAGGCCAAAATTGGCCCTCATTTCCTCTACATATTCCTGAGGTACAGGAAATTCCCCGATTAGAGCTGTGACAGGGTCTCCCGGGGCTAAATTAATCAATAAAAAATTTATTATTATAATTGCAATTATTAAAGGCAAAGCCTGGGCAATACGCAACAACGCGTATTGCCCTAAGGATCTACCTTCGCCTTTTTTACTCATTAATTTTAGTCCTCCTTAAATTATTCTGACCACCAAATTTTATTCAGTTTATCTCTTACATCTAAGGATTCCCGCAAACCTCTGAGTTTGGCGTTATTAACATCTACTGACTCCTCTTCATAGAGAGCCAGAATGGGAACGTCCTGAGCGATTATATTTAGAGCCTCTTCGTAAACTGCCTTTCTTTCTTCCACATCAGGAGTGCTTGCTGCTTCACTGAGCAGTTCATCCACTTCTTCTTTGGAGTAGCCGGTCGCACTTACAAAGGGAGTCCCGAAATCCTGAGTAGTATAAAGGCGGTGATAACCTGAGGCTGGATCGCCACCTGAAGTAAAGGACTGCATTGATAGATCATAATTTCTCTTTTCATAGACATTTTCAATCATTACTTCTCTCTCCTGGGTATCTATGCTCAAGTTAACATCAATCTGACGGAAATTATCCTGCATTATCTCTGCTGCCTGCATTAAATCCTCCCGGGCCGGGTCAACGATAATCTCGATATCTAAAGAGTCCACTCCAGCTTCATCTAAAAGCTCTCTGGCTCTATCTGGATTATAGGGGTAGAGGTTTTCATAGTTGGTCTCTGGAAAATCAACAAATTCAAAGGAGGCTCCCATGGGACCAATCTTATAGTTTCCTAACCCTTCCTGAGATAGCTCAATTATCAGATCTCTGTCGGTGGCATGCATCAGGGCCTGCCTCACTAGAGGATCTCCCAACTCCGGATGTTCATGGTTGACAAAGGCAAACCAGAGAGCAGGTATCCTGATTCCCTGCCAGACCTCAATGTCAGGATTTTCTCTAAACCTTGGGATATCGGCTCTAGGGAAATAATGACCCATTATATAGTCAACCTCACCTGTTTCTAAAGCAGCAGTTCTAGAGGCGGTATCAGGCAGAATATTATAATAAAGTCTATCCATATAGGCAACCTGACCGTGGTAATCGTCATAACGCTCTAGAACGATTCTATCTCCTCTTTCCCATTCCACAAATTGGAAGGGTCCAGTTCCCACCGGAGAGGTGGTAATGTCAGCATCGCCGTAATCATCAACATCTTCTAGTAGATGTCTGGGTAAAATTGGAGCATCAAAAACAGTCATCGAAGATAGAAAAGGAGCATAGGGCTCTTCTAGAGTTATTACCACTGTATAATCATCGGGAGTTTCGATATCGGCAATTCTTTCGGCAACATCCTGGAAACGACCATGGTAATTGGCCAGGAGCTCTTCCATGCTAAATTTTACATCGGCGCTGGTAAAGGCTTCTCCATCATGCCACCTCACATCTTCCTGCAGATAAAAGGTATACTCCAGGTAATCATCGGAAACATCCCAGCTTTTGGCCAGATCTGGTTGAGCTTCTCCATCCTCTGACCTCCAGGTAAGAGCACTGTACACATTGGCAGTAGCAGCTGCTACAGGGTAACCGGTGGTTAATGCCGGGTTTAAATGCTCGGGATCTTCCCCCAGGGCTACAACCAGATCTCCACCCTCACTGGGCGACTCCGCTCTAACAGGGCTAAGACCAAAGGCAACCACAAAAACTAAAGCCAGAACAAAAATTGTACCAAACTTAAATTTTTTCATTAGAACACCCCTTTTTAGTGATAGGACTGGTTTCTTGAAAGCTTATGATTGGTTTCTTGAAAGCTAAGAATTAATGCTAAAAATTCCTCCAGGTTTCTTTGACTGAGAGTTCTCCAGGTTTACTGCTTATTAACCAGTAATTTCATCTCTGCTATTAGAGAAATCTAATGATTTAAGGAAAATTAACACCCCCTGGTTAAAATATTTTGCTGCTTTTACTACTAATTTTTCTTCTTTTCTCTGCTCTTTAAAAACCTAAATTCAAATCTATCAGAACTAAAATAAGCTTCTGTAAAAAAGATAAAATTATTTTCATTATCATAGTTATACTGCCTGGTCTTTAAAAGCAGAGAATTCTTAGGCAGCTTCAACTTTTCGCTTAAAAACCTGTCAATTTTCACCGGTGATAGTTTGACTTTAGCCTTAACTACAAAAATATTATGCTCACTTTCTAAAAGATTGAGTAAGGAGCCAGAGAGTTTCTCTTTAGTGATTTTGCGATTCTGCTTTAATCTCTCCTTCAATAGATAATCGGTATAGAAGGCAATGGGTATCTCATCGGCAGCCAGGCATCGTTCAATTTTAATAAAGTCTTTATTGGCCACCTTTCTATTTTCCAGGGAGAATACTTCCTCCAGTTCTTCTTCATATTCTATCTCTGCAATGGTTATATCATAGATATTAGGGGTAAAACCTCTCTTTTTGATGATATTGGTGATATCCGTAATCTTCTCCATGCCGCTGGAGAATCTATTATCAGAGTTATTAATAAAAGTGCCCACCCCGTGTTTACGGATTATTAAACCTTCATTCTCCAGAGAACGGAGACCCTCTCTCACGGTAACTCGACTGGTATTAAGCTGTTTAGCCAGGCTTTCTTCCGAGGGCAGCTTTAAATTTTCCTGATCACCTAACATCAATTTTCGATTGATTATCTGGCGAATCTCTTCTTTTATTTTTAGATATTTCATTATGCTCTTACCTCGCTTTAAAAATTAGACGTCTAACGTCTAATTAGTTTTATATTATCATAATAATTCTAAATTGTAAATATAATTTTAGAGATTTATCAAACTAAATTCAGCTTATATTATTTTTACTCTCTCAACCATAATAGGGAACCAGTTCTTCTTTAAGCTTACGGACTCCTCCTCGCGGGTCATCAACATCACCTTCATATCGGGGAATTAAATGAATATGGAGATGGTCGACGGTCTGACCGGCTGCCTCTCCTACATTTACTCCCACATTATAGCCGGCAGGCTGATACTTTTCCTCTAAATAATCCCTGGTTTCTTTAAGCAAATTAAAAAGGGCTGCTATTTCTTCCTCGCTGGCAGCAAAAAAGTCAGCAAAATGCCGTTTACTGATTATTAGCATATGACCCTCATTAACTGGATATTTGTCATAAATGGAAAAAGCTAAGTCATTTTCAAATTCAACCCTTTCATTGGTGATATGACAAAAGCGACACCTCATAATTATCCTCTCCTTTCATTTCCTTTCATTATAATCTTTCTTGGTTCAAGGTGACTTTCCTCTAAAGCCCCCTAAATATATCACCATTTCTCTGATAGTTTATCGAGCTTTTAACTATTCCTAAATTATCTTTAATCTCTTAACTATTATTCAGCTATTTTTTAAATGGGCTTTTGAATTGTTCCTTACCAAAAACCTGATATAAGAACTTGCCCTAAAAAGAAAAGCTCGCCTTCACCAGACTTTTTCTGACAAAAGCGAGCTTTTATGAATATTATTTTATTGAAACTACTATTAATACTGCTATTAATATTGGTTGAATTACTCGTAACTTAAAGAATCCACAGGGTCCAGGCGGGCTGCTTTAATAGCCGGGTAAAGGCCAAAAAAGATCCCGATAATCAAAGCAAAACCAAAGGCCAGTCCGACGGCTATAGGAGAGACAACCATCTCCCAGCCTCCCAGATCAGTTACGAAATAGGTGGCCAACCAGCCCAAACCTATTCCTATTATACCACCAAAACCGCTTAAACTCAGAGCTTCAAACAGGAACTGAGCCAGGATATGGCGCTTCTTTGCCCCTAAAGCTTTGCGGATACCTATCTCCCTGGTCCTTTCTGTTACAGAAACCAGCATGATATTCATGATGCCGATTCCCCCAACCAGAAGGGAGATGGCGGCTATACCTCCGAGCATTAAGGTCAGAGTAGTAGAGACCTCATCGAGAACCTGCAGAATCTGATCCTGACTGAATATACTATAGTCATCACTATCGCCAAGATAACGATAGAAAAAATAATCTACCTGCTGACGGGCCTGGGCGGCCGGAGCATTGGCTGCACCTTCAGCATAAATGGTATCAATATCATTGGTGGTGGACATTCTAGCCAGATGAGTGGTGATGGGAATATAGACCTGGGCATCTAAATTGCCGGCAAAGACCTGCCCCTTATCTTCCATCACACCGATAACGGTAAAGCGACTTCTCCTATTGTTATAGCTGATGGTAATTCTCTCACCAACTGCCTCTTCTCCGGAAAAAAACTCATCGGCCATATCGGAGCCTAAAACCACCGTGTTTCTTAAATCTTCAATGTCAGTTTGATCTAAAAAACGTCCGGCCACAGGCTGGTATAAATTAATGGTGGCATAGCCAGGAGTGGTTCCTACAATGGTGGTATCAACGCTTTCTCCCTGATAGGTAAGTCTCCCGCCACTGGTTTTCTCAGGCACCACCTGAGCTACACTGGGACTTAAGGCCTCCAGCTCGGCTGCCACTTCCATGGTGAAGAGTTCTTCTCTATCTGCAGAACTTAGATTCCAGCTGGGGCTGACCCAGATTATATTGCTTCCCAGAGTTTCAATCTCTCTGGTCACATCCTGCTGGGCAGAGCTGCCGATGGAAATTATGGCAATCACTGCTCCCACTCCAATAACAATCCCCAGCATAGAAAGTAAAGTTCTGAGTTTATTGACTTTTAAACTGGTCAAAGCCATCCTTATTATTGCCAAAAACACCTTATCACCTCAATCTTGCCTTAGAGCTTCTGCTTTGCTAGTATTTATCTGTTCATCTTTTTCTATCTCCCCATCCCGCAGATGGATAATGCGCTCGGCATATTCAGCTATATGGGGTTCATGGGTAACGAGAACTACTGTATGCCCCTGGTCATGGAGCTCCAGGAAAATTTTCATGATATCTTTACCGGTTTTGGTATCTAAATTTCCCGTGGGCTCATCGGCCAGCAGCAGCGAAGGATCATTCACTAAAGCTCTGGCTATGGCTACCCGCTGTTTCTGACCGCCTGATAATTCATTAGGCCAGTGGTCCAGGCGATGCCCCAGGCCAACTTTTTCCAGCATAATCCGGGACTTCTCCTGGCGCTGACTCCGCTTCATACCTCGATAGACCAGGGGGAGGGCCACATTTCTCAAAGCTGAGCTCCTGGCTAATAGATTAAACTGCTGGAAGATAAAACCCACTTTTTCGTTGCGGATTATAGCCAGTTGATTATCATTGAGAGTGCCGATATCTTCTCCATCTAAAAAATACTTCCCTGAAGTTGCCTGGTGGAGGCAACCCAGCACATGCATCATGGTGGATTTACCGGAACCTGAAGGCCCCATAATGGAAACGAATTCTCCATCCTCAATGGTGAAGCTAACCCCTTTTAAAGCTTCCACTTCAATCTCACCATTTTTATAGACTTTTCGCAAGTCTTCCACCACAATCATTAAAATCCTCCTCCGGGACCGCCATTAGCTCCTGGAGGGCCACCAAAACCGGGCATGTCTTCCTCTTCGCCAAAGCCAATAAACATGGCGGCATTTATCAGGATTCTATCCCCTGTTTCTATACCTGAAGTGATTTCAATCTGAGTCCGGTCAGTGAGGCCGGTACTAACTTCAACAGTTTCCAGCTCCTCTTCTTCTCCTACTTTTACCACATATTCCTGACCCTCTTCGGTAAAGATTGCCGTGGTCGGTACCATCGGGACATTTTCCCGGGACTCCACCACAATCTCTGCTTCAGCCGAAAATCCTGCCCGAAAATCTTCGCTGGGCTCAAAGATTTCTATTTCCACCGGTACCACTACCATACCATCATTGACTCTGGTACCGCTATAAATGCTGACAACCTCGCCGCTAAAGGAATTGCCAGGCAGTGCGTCCACATCCACCATGGCCGGCAATCCCTCGTCCAGCAGGGGGCTATCAATTTCATCTATATCAATTTCCACTAAATAACTGCTAAAATCACGGACAGTAATACCACTGCTTTCAGCAGTCAATTCATCGCCTACTGAAAAATCAAAGTCACCTACCTGGCCGTCAATCTTTGCCTTTACTGCCATGTCATTAAACCTTTTTTCTGCCAGCTCCAACTGCAGCTCCTCTTCAGCAATCTGCTGTTCAGAGCCATCGATCAGGGCCTGATTATACCTGCGCTGAGCCTGCAGGTAATCCAGGCGCTGCTCCCGGTCATCTAACTGAAAAAGCAGGTCTCCTTTCTCCACCTCATCGCCGGTTTCAACAGCTATTTCAGTAACTTCAGCACTGCGAGGAGCTGAATGCTCCCGCTTATCCCGGGCCTGCAGCTCTCCTGAGGCCGAAATGGTTTCCTGCAGATCACCTTCCGTTACCTCGGTAACCATCTGCTCGGTCACTGTTATATCTCGTTCCTCTTCTCTGCCCTGCCACCAGAAAATGCCAGCAGCAGCTAAAACAATTATTATTAATATAATTCCAGCTTTCTTAAAACTCAACAGCAATCACCTCTATTTTTAGTCGATACCAACTGCTAACAGGTCTAAATATCTTATAAACCAATTTATATATAGTATAGCGCAGAAAAAGTGCAGAAATTACAGGACCTCCTCAATCAACAGCTCATCCAGCTGAACTAACAATTCTATCCGACTTAAGAGAAGTTCCAGTTCTGCCTCTCGCTGAGCTAGTTGGTCCTCTTCTTTGCTGATTTCAAGCTCTTTAAGCTCATAACTCTCCAGTGCTCCGCGCTCATAGGCTTCTTCCTGCTGGGCTACCTCTAATTGAGCCCGCTCTACTTCAAGTTCTGCCATCTCAAGCTCCGAAACCCTGTCAGCAATGGTGTCAAAGTTAGCCTCCAACTGTCGGCTTAGAGAATTATTAAACTCTTCCATATCCTTTTCTAAACTGGTGATATCATCTTCATATCCTTCCGCTTCCAGCTCACTAACTCCGCTATCATAAAGGTCATAATCTACAGCCAGTAAGACCTCCCACTCCCGGGCTTCTAAATCAGGGCTTTCAGCGCTGAAGCTCACAGTCGGCTGTCTCTCCGCCAGGTGATATTCAAGGTCCTCTTCACTCTGAGCCAGTTCCTGAGATAATGCCTGATATTCAGGGGAAAAAGCTAACATCTGTTCCAGCAAATCTTCTTCCAGGCCGGGGAAATCCTGTTCCTCTAAAGCTTGAGCTAAAGGAGTGAAGGAGTCCTCTAAAAGCTGCCAGAGACCATCATCCAGCCTGTAATCTGGTTCTTCAGCTTCACCCAGTTTCTCAGCAAAATCTTCTCTGGCTGTCCTTTGCGAACGCTCAAGGGTAGAGATGGAATTCTCCGCCTGTTTAAGGGCAATCTCCAGTTCTCTTAAAGCCAATTCTCCAGCTTCTTCCTTTTCCCGCTGTTTTTTAAGGCGCTCCATCTCTTGCTCAGTTAAAGCTAGATTGGCCTCTGCCAGCCTGAGCTCTTCCTGCAGTAGAGCAATCTCACTGTAATCAGCCAGCAGGTCCTGAAAAAATTCTTCCCGGGCCCTGGTATACTCCAGCTCAGCTATCTCCCGCTGTTCCTCTAACTGCTCTAATTGCCTTAAAGCTGGCGTCGGCAGTTGAGGCCAGAGCTGATAACGCCCCTCTATTGATAGAGTTATATTATCACTGAATTCATCGAGGTCCAGGGGGTCATCATCGAAATAATTTATCCCTCCCTCTATTTCCAGGCCCGCTAAGAAGGCACGGGAACCGGTGAAACCCAGTTGAAAGTCAGAGAAGCTTTCCAGGTCATTATTATTGTTGTTGTCGTTATCAGTAGTACTTATATCATTGTCTATATTGTTATCTATACTATTGTCCAGATCCAGGTCATTTTCTCCATTATTATCGGGTATATCGGGTGAAAAAGCCTCTTCCCTTTCCCCACGACTGTAACTGCCACTCATTCCTAACTGCCAGCCTGCTTCGGCTTCAAGCAGTTCAATTTGCCGCTCTAAATCCTTGAGATTCTCCCTTTCCTCTCGCAATTCAGGGGTGGTGTCTGCAGCCTCTGTTAAAATTTCGCTGAGCTCAGCTGCCCTCGCCGAAGAAGAGACACTGCTTTCAGAGAAGAGGCCGCCATTTCCACCAGCTACTAAGAGACCTAGACTAAGAAGTAAGATCAGGGACAGGGGCCAGGATAATAGCTTATTCGCCAAAGGCCGCCAGAATCTCATCTCTGATCACCTCCAGCTCGGCTCCTAAAAGATCCTGCAACTCCAGGTAAGCTGCCGCAAAGGCTGTTACCGCTTCAGCCTGGTCTATTTCAGTTTGAATCTTTTCTAATTCAGCTTCAGAGGCCTCCACTTCCGATATCAGGCCAGCCTCATATTGCTCCCGGGCAGTCCTTAAGTGCTCTTCAGCCTGCTCTAAATTAGCCTCTGCCAGCTCAATCTGGCGGCGAGCCTGGCTGGTATCATGTAACTGAGCCTTGATATCCTCTATTATTTCTTCTTCCAGCTTTATCTGTTCCAGTTCAGCTAACTTGAGATTATTCTCTTTCTCCAGTATCTCCAATCGAGGTTCTTCCCCTATTTCAGCCTGCTCCAGTTCAATTTCGGCAATTTCAATCTCTAATTCACCTGCTCTAAGCTCAAAACTGGACTCCAAGCCTTTTTCCACCGCTTCATCTTCTGCTGGTAAAGTGAGAGCTGTGAGAGATTCTATTGTTGAAATAAGGTCTGGCATCTCTTCTAAACCCAGGCGAGATTTGAACTCTCGCTGATTTTGTTCATAATCTGCCTTCAAATCAGTTAGAGAAAATTCGGCATTATTGAGCTCTATCTGCCGCTGTAGTAACTCAATCCGGGGTTCATAACCGGCTTCCACTTTATCTTCGGTCTTCTGTAATTTTTGCTCGGCTAAATCCAAATCCCATTCAGCAGCTGCAAGCTCCTGCTCCATCTTCTGCAACTCCCGATAATCACTTAAGAGCTCCAAATAGCTTGCAATAGTGGTGCTGTGGTACTGCTGTTGAGCCTGCTCATAACTGAGCTCCGCAGTGATCTTTTGCAGGCGAGATTCAGTTCTAATCTGTTCTGCTAAAGCCTTTTCATATTCTACTTCTGCATTGCTCAACTCCAGTTCGGCAATCTCCAGGTCCGTACTATAAACTTCCAGCCGCTCTATAGCCTCCCCTAAAGATAGCTCCTGGTAGGTGGCTAATTCTTGCTGGTCTGTCTCTGCCTCCACCACTGTAGATGTGGTGAGCAACAACAGCAATAAAATTCCAGTCAGCGCCAAAGTTGTTCTAATAAAGTCTCCCTTATTTTTTCTTGCCAATTTCACGCCCTCCTAGCTGAGAAATTTTCTTTTAAATCACATTTTGCAAACCATTTCTTATGGCATTTCTATAAAAATACATTAATAAGCTCATTAGAGATAGAGAATTGAAATTTAATTTCTTGTAATATGATATTTAATAGCATTATATTACTTCCTTTGAGGAATTGCAACCAATTATTTATTAATAATCCCAGCAAATCCAACTTTTAGTCCAATTTAATTGCATTTTGAAATTTCAGCCCCTTATTTCAATCTCTTTTAGCCTCCTTCCTCTCCTAAACTCGTTAGTCCTTTAGAGGTCTTAAGCTTCTTAACTTTTAAACCTTTTATAAAAAATCAATAAAAAACCGAGCAGTGTCTGTCAGTAATAAAGACAGAACTAGCTCGGTAAAAAAGGAGTGGATTGATTTTTTTAGTAAAACAGTCACTAATTGATTTACCAGCTAAAATTAATACCAGCAGCTACTTCAAATCCTCCCAGGTCATCAGTGAAATCATCCTCTGGTTCAAAACCTAAGCCATCAAGATCAAAATACCGCTCGAAAACCTCTCCATCCGCATCAGCTTCTAAAGATCTGTTATTAACCTCCACGTCCATCTCCAGTTGTCTAAAAACACCACTTACTTTAAGTTCCACATTATCAGCTAAAGAGTAATTATAGTCAGCTCCTAATTTTAGTCCTGCTGAACCAGCAAAATTTAGGTCTGAATTATATTCAATTTCAGCTCTATCATAATCATCTAAGTTCAAGTCCTCTGCAAAATCATCATCAGCAGTCCTGTAATCTAACTCAGCCTCACTATAATGATACATATCTCCCTCACCCCAGTAGTAACCAACTCCTGCTAGCAAACTTAAATTATCCGTTAAATGAGGGTTTACTGTTGCTGAAACACCACGCAGATCAACATCAATCTCATTTTCTGACTTGCCCATTACATCTATATCAATACTTTCTGTATTATCATCTGTCTCTCTTTCTAATTCAATGCCAACTTCAATTTCACCATCCATATCACTGGAAGCAGTAAAACCCTCTCCCTTTACTTCCAGGCTACTGGAATACTGAGGCCAGAAATAACTTGCTCCTAAACTTAAACCCCAGGCATTTTCAAATTCATCTGCTCGAAGTACATCCTCATCGTAAACAGTAGAAGCACTTAATTCATCCTCTTGATTTTCAAACTCATTTACCAGGTCTGCACTTAAGTCTGACTCCATATCATCAGCCCAGTCTTCAGTATCCTGAATCACATCATTGATTTCATCAGGAGAAAAAGTAGTAAAATAAGGTTGAAAGAAGAGACTGAGATTATTTTCTTCTGCAGGTTCTTCTGCTAAAACTGGACCTGTACTGACCAAACCCACTATAATTAAAGTAAATATAATTGCTAAAAATGTTTTGTTAGCGCTTTTAAGCAGCATAATTAATTATATCCTCCTATTTTGTGTGTTTGTTTGTCAGGTTATTGGGAAATCCAGTAACCAATGAAATGATCTATTTCTTCCTCGCCTACATCTGGAATGTCTAGAGCACTATTTTGTAAAAATCTATCAACATAAGGCAAATTATCTGCCGCAATATTACTTCTGCCAGCAAAACCTCCTACCCTCTTACGACCTTCAACATGACCTTCAATCCATTTATCAATATGATAAGGAATTGAGACTTCCCCATCCTGAATGTGACCAATCATACCCCCGATGTTATTATCTTCACCGGTAACATCTACATAGCTCTCACCATTTTCAGTAAACTCAACTGTAGCCCAATTTTCTCCGACCAAACCACCAACTCCATTGAATCCTGTAATTGAGGCTTCTTGCCCTTCACTACCAGCATAACTATTTTCTATATAGCCTCCTCTTTCATTGAGACCAACTAATCCACCTATTTTCTTACTATTATCAGCTATAGACTCACCACTTACACTACTATCAGCAAAAGAGCCAAAACTACTGCTTTTAATTTCAGCTTCATTCTTACCTACTAAACCACCTATTGCTCTTTGACCACTAACATTTGCAGCAACTATAATATCTTCTATTGAACCTGCTGCATTATAACCTGTAACTCCACCAACCCATCTATATCCGTTAATCTCGCTATCAGTTACTGAACTTCCGGGATGATTAATTAAATGTTCATCATCTGCTAAAATATCAGCATAACTTGCACCAGCCAAGCCTCCAATATATTCGCCTACTTCAGTTGCAGTAACTTCACCCCTAAAATCAATGTTCTTAAGGTGATTATTTCTCCCACCCTCTAATTGTAAGCCAACAACTCCACCTATATATTGATCGCTACCAAAAACATTAACTTCTCCTGCAAAATTAATATTTTCTACTGCTCCTTTGCTCCTTCCAGCAACAGAGCCCACATATTTATCTCCCTCAACTGATATATTAGTAAAATTAATATCTTTAACAACAGCATTTTCCCCTAGATAAGCAAAGAGACCGACATCGCTATCACCATCTAAAATTTCTAAGTTTCTAATTTCATAATTAAAACCATCTAAAGTTCCCTTAAAGGGTTGAGCACTAGATCCTACGGGCTCCCAGGAATCCAGTTCAGCCAGGTCAATATCCTGGATTAACTGAATAGTAAGGCCCCTGCTATCTTCTCCCTGATAATCCTGCAATATATCTCGCAATTGATAAGCTTCCGAAACTCGATATCTTTCATCTTCATCCCAACCTGGCTCATCTGGTGGAGTGTCTAAGACAAAAATATCCATGGGGAAATTATCATCATCAGTATTAATAACATCACGGGTAATTTCATCTCCCCAACTCTGGGGTGAATTATCAGGTCTCTGGATAGTAAAACTCCGGGCTCCAGCAACAGCGTTAACTTCTTGAACTGCTATAGTGTAATAAGGAATTTTGCCTTCATTATAATAATCTATAATGTCAGTTTTATTGACTTCTACTAAAGCTTGTGGCAAATCATGCCTAGCCCCATCACTGGTTATTACTTCCTGCAAATTCATTTTAAATTCGTCAGGATTATCCACGCTATTAAGTTCTAGGTCACTTAATTCTGCTGTGTGGGTTTTTAAATATATCTCTAAATCATCTAAATCATACCCTATTCTTCTTGCCTCTTCCAGCAAAATCTCTTCAAATTCATCCTGTTCTTCAATCACAAAATCAAGATCTACGGCAAAATGATTGATCATTAAATAGCTATTAATCTTCTCAAAATCCGCTTCTGAGTTCATTACTCTAAAATTGTTATCATTATCTTTTAAGGGCACTCTGCCCTGAGCCATTCCTTCTCCATTTTCTTCTTGGAAAATTCCATTTTTTAGATCGTCAATTGTTAAAGTGTAAGAAGCTAAATACTCATCTCCTGACAAACTATCTGTGGTAGCTATTTTTTCTTTGCTGGCTATTTCATTGTCGATTTCTGCACCCTGTAATGTGAAATCAAGTTCAACTTCTTTTTTGCCGCTTTCATCTAATTCTATTTCACTGGTAGCAATTATGTCTCCATTTTCTGCTAATAAAGCTAAGGTGAATTCCGCAGTCTCATCTTCTAAGGCTGCAGCATAAAAATGCTCCTCTAAACCAATCTCTCCTATTTTGTAGTTCTGATTTCCGCGATTATCAAGAAAAGCTAAATTTTCAATCACTTCTATATCAGGTAATTCTAAAGGTTTTAATCTATAGACTATAGTATCATTATCCATTATCTGCAATATTTCTTTTTGCTCTACTTCTAATTTTATAACTGAATTACGACCATCTAAATCAAATTCAACCTTAGATCCTGAAAAATTTGGAGTTAAATATCGAAAGTCTTCACCATAAAAGGAGTGTCTTATTCCTACATTAACTTCATCTCGCAAGTCTCTTAATTCACCTATTATTTGCCCCTCTTCCACAGTGAAATAAGTGGACACAACACCATCAGTTCCCAAAACAAAAGCTTCCAGGTCCTGGGCAACTTTCTCTAGCTCTTCTTCGCTGAGTTCAGGTCCCGGTATGTTTACCTTAACCTCAACATCATAAGTCTGGGAGCCTGAGTCACAACCCAGTAATAAGATGGCTGTTAATGATAATAAAGCTATAGTTAAAGCAAATTTTAGAACTAGACTTCCAGTGAAAGCCGGGGAAATTTGAAAAGGATTAAAAAATATTTTTTTTAAACCAGTATTAGTCTTTTTATTAGACACCTTTTTTCCTCCAAATTATAGAAAATCTTTCAGTTCAATTTTAAAGCAAAAATCTGATAATTGCAAGTTTAATTGTCTTTTTCAATCCGATAGATAAACCAGCCTGCTGCCATGCCTTCAACTTCCATGTAAAGGCTATAACTATACTCCTCTTCATCTCCTGTTTGTTCATCAATTAAATTTTTACTTACATCTGCCTCGTATTCGTAAATATGCTCTCCCTCATCAGAAGAATTAAGGGTTCTGTTTTCTAAAGTTATTCCATCTTCACTGGTATCTATTTCATAATTGACGAAGAAATTATCACTATAATCGCTTACGTATCTATCTATACTCATTATCTCTTCATCAATATTGATCTCTGTACCTAAAAATTCCACTGCATAAACAATTTCCAGCTCTCCATCTGGATGTAAAACATCTCGCATTTCAGCAATATTTCTATTCTCAATTGCATTATAATATCTGTTAACAACTTTTGGAACCTCGTGCTTGGGCAAACCTTCAGGCTCACCTTCAATGAAGGGTAAAAACTCACAACCCGTTAATAAAAATGTTCCTCCCAGCAGGATTATTAAAGCCAGTAATAATATTTTAGTCTTCTTTAACCAATTAGTTAATAGAATTAATTGGTTTGCAGCACCATTTTTTTCATACATCTATTAACCCCTCCATAAATCTAATCTTCCTAACTAAATTCTTCCTAACTAAATTAATTATAGACAAACTTATAAGTGCATTCCCCGGTGAAATCTATCGATTGCCAAATCTGATGGCGACAGAATAAATCAACTAAATTTTTATCCAACTTTCCAACTGCAGCCATCTCCCGCAAAGTTTCTATGGCTTCAGCCTTTGATTTTGGTTTTTCTAAAGGTCGGGCCACTAAAGAATCAAATCTATCAATGATGGTTATAATTCTAGCTTCTAGGGGGATTTCTTTACCGGTAAGACCTTCTGGATAGCCAGAGCCATCTAAAAACTCATGATGGAGGCGAACTATTTGTGGTACTCGCTTCACCTCGCGAGAAAAAGGTATATTGCGTAGAATTTTTTGTGCTTCTAAAACATGGCTTTCTAACTTTTCCTGTTCTCCAGCAGTTAAAAAACCTTCCTCGGCCAATAAAGCCTCTAATTCCGGCTTAGTTAGTAAAGATATCTCTTTATTTTGATTAACCAACTTAAATTTTTCCTGATAGAGCTTCTTTAGTTTGTCTTTAATATTTTTGACAGGAAGACTCTTCATGCCATTAACTTCCTTAATCAACTGCCTTCCTTCTCTTAATAAAGCAAGTTTCTTGTCCCATTCTTCCGCCAGACCACCTGCGGTAAGGTCAGGCTGTTCTTTGCGGTTTATCAGCACCTCTTCTAAAAGGTCAAAACGCTGTATGACTGTGTCGTAATGACGTCCTAATCTATTGGTTTTCTGCATGATATCTAAAGGAACAGCTAATTTGCCTATATCATGTAACCAGGCTGCCATTAGTAATTGTAACCGATCATCATCGGAAAAGTTGATTTCTTTTAAAGGTCCCAGACTATTTTCATTCAATACTTCAATAAAAATTTCTGTCATCTGGGCCACTCTTCTAGTGTGATTAGCAGTAAAGGGATTACGAGAATCAACCATAGCTGCTAATGATTCCACCATACCTCGAAAAAGGTTGGCCGTTTCTTGAATATACTGTAAATTATTAATAGAAATAGCAGCTTGAGAGGCCAGAGCAGCCAGGACCTTTTTATGGTAGTTAGAAAAGGGAATCACTTCATCTTCTTGATTGGTAGCATTTATCAGTTGAATAACTCCCAGTAGTTCATTTTTTTGATCTAACATTGGCGCTAAGAGCATAGACCTTGTTCGATAACCGGTCATACTATCATAGCGCCTGGGACCTAAAAAGTCAAATTTTTCGCTGTTATAAACATCATCTATTGCTAATACTTCTTCAGTTGAAGCGCAATATCCTGCCGCACTCTTTTTATTAATTTTCACTGGCGGTAGATCAATCTCTTTTTTGCTCCTATTATGATCATAACCAATGGTATCATTCTGCAAAATTTTAAATTCAAGTTTATTATCCTCTGCTAGATAGAGAGTGCCTGCGTCAGCCCTGGTTATTTTTCTAGCTCCAGATAATATTTTCTCTAAAAGAGCATCATGATCTTTCTCCGCCGATAAATTTATGCCAATATATAAAAGATTATCTATCAAATCAACAATCTGCTCATTTATTTTGCTCATTGTATACCCAACCCCCCATAATACCAGCAAATTTGATCTTTAATCATCCTGCCAGTCTGGAATTAAATCCAAACCTCCTTCATCTTCCTCTAAGTCTTCTTCATCATCTTCCTTCTCTGTTGTTTCTTTTTCTTCTTCCTCTGCCTCTAATTTTTCTACAGGCATATCAGTCTTTTCCAGTTTTTCTTTCTCTTCTGCAATATTAGACGCTTCTTCAATCTCTTGATAATATTGCTCATGCTGTTCAATATCTGGTTCAGCCCCGGGGGCTTCCTGATAAAAACTTTCCCCCTCAAAAACATTGTAAATTTCATCAGTCGATTTATCTCTCAATACTATTCTTCCTTCATAGACCTTTGCTTCCGTGCTCCCAGCTTCTTCATCATAAGAGAGAGAAAAAAGTGTTCCTCTTACGCCAGCAGTCACTGTTTCTGTTTCAATTTGAAAACTTGACCCCTGATTTAAAAAGTCCTGAGCTTTTGCTACAATGCTGCCATCTAATAACTCAAAGGAGGCTCTGTTAATACCTCCATCAGCATCAATGACTCCCATTTCTTCCACTCTCACTAACGAATCTGGTTCAATTAAAGCTTCTGAAGCATTGAAAAATTCCAAACGAGCTCTGGAATCAGCCATAGTTCTAATTCTATCCCCTGAATAAAATTCATCATAGGGTAAGGCACTTTCCCATATATCATCATCAGGCTCAGCAAGTAATAAGTCAGTAACCGTTTCCTCATCATCCTCTAAGACTAAATCCTCTGGAGGCAGACTGCTTTTTAACACTTGTCCTATAACTCCTGTGAGCTTTGCTACCTCTTCACGGATAAGTTCTTCACTATCTGCCACAACCTGCAGTCCTACATCATACCCCACACCGGCTGTGGATACAAACAAAACAATTCTATCGCTCCCTTCACGCTCAGCAGCTTGATAAGTAAACTCGGCTTTGCCTTCTTCTAATGATAAATGACCTTCTTGACCCAATTCCAGAATCTCTCCCTGCTCTTCGACTCTTATTAATAAATCGCTATCTTCCGCTATTTTATTGCCCTCCTCATCCACTAAAGCAGCAGTGATCTCAATAGTCTCTGAGGGGGCAATTATTTCTTCAGTTAAATCAACAGCCAATCTAATTCCATCAGCTTTAGCTATATTTGTATTAGTAAGATTACCCAGCAATAGCAGGAAAATTATCAGCAAACAACAGCTGCTAAATAACAATGACCTAAACTTTTTGATGAATTGTATTATATTGATTATGTGCTGATTAGTTCCTAACAACCACATCAACTCCCTTGCCCAATATCGACTATTTTTTGCCCATAACTTGGTAAGCTTCTACTGGTTCCTTTTTGCCTTTAACCCTAAATTTTTTTACTTTCTGGCAAAGAAAATTATCTTTCACTTTTTTATAAGTTGCTTCACTTATTAAAATCTTACCCTCCTGTTCTCGAGTGGCTCCTTCTAAGCGAGCAGCTAAATTTACTGTATCTCCAATACAGGTGTAGTTAACTCTCTCTTCACTACCAATATTTCCCACTACAGCTTTTCCTGTATTAATGCCAATACCAAGGTCAAAACTAAACTCTTCCCCTCGCTCCTGCCATTGCTGCTGTAATTCTTGAGCTCGCTTTTGCATAGCTAAAGCTGCCCCGACTGCTCTTTCCGCATCATTTTCTCCTGACAGAGGAGCACCGAAAATAGCTATTACGGCATCACCGACAAATTTATCTAGAGTGCCTTTATAGTCCTGCTTAACAATGGTGGCCATTTCTCCAAGGTATTCATTTAAAAGATCAACTAATTCAGTAGGTTGAAGTTGCTCAGCAATACTGGTAAAACCCACTATATCACTAAATAATACTGTTACTTCACGTTCCTCTCCGCCTGGATTAATACGTTCAGGATCAGCCAAAATTTCTTCCACTACTGCTTCAGGTACATAACGAGAAAAGAAATTCCTGGTTTGAATCCTTTCTGTATATTCTCGATACACTCGCAAAAATGAATTTCCCAGTAAAACACTGGCTAACGCTAAATTAGGGAAAAATAATTCTAACCAGATATTTTCTAAGTACAGTAAATAATTTAAGCCATTTATAGCACCTATAAAAACAACACTAAAAAGGATGCTCAACCAAAAATTTTTTAATTGCCAGAGAAGCTGCAAAAAAAATACAGCAAAGAAGACAAGGAGCATATTTTGCCAAAAAGGGGCCTCATGCAGATAATTCTCACCTAATATGTTCTCCAAAGCTGTGGCATGTATTTGCACCCCAGACTCCAGACGATTAAAGGGAGTCGGTCTCACATCATAAAGTCCCTTGGCCTGGGCGGTATAACCTATTAAAACCATACTATCTGCAAATATATCAGTTAATTTTTCTTCACTCTTATTAGCACCACCAGCTACTTCCTTCTCTTCTTCAAATAAATCAATCACCGAGATTTCTCGAAAAGCTTCACTGCCATAATAATTGAGTTGGAAAAACCCCCTATTATTAACTGGAACTTCTCTTTTATCGCCTAGAACAATTTTGCCTACCTCCATATCATAAAAATAATCTCCTGGATCCAGGTTAAAATAAGAGGCCAGACCTAAGATTGTCACATTGGGCATTAAAACCAGGCCTTCCCTGGCTTCTTCTTCCATGATTAAGGGAATATCATGATAACGACCGTCAGCACTGGCACTACCAATTTCAAAGCTGCCATAGGCAAAAGCGGGATTCATAAATGAAGTTTCAGGTGCTACTAACATATAGGCAGAAAAATAATCAGGCAGGTCCCTCTGAGAAGAGATAACATTTTGTAAACGGTATCGGTAATCCAGATGTTTATCTCTACTCTGTAATCTATTTTGATAGTCGGCATCCATCTGGGCGAATTCCTCCTGGCTACCGACCAGCAAACTACCTAACACTACATTTTGATTAAAAAATAAAGTTTCAGCAAAGGCTTGATCTCCTTCTTCCTCCTGGTAGGTATCAAGAGATATATCCAGGAAAATTGTTTGAGCTCCCAATTGATTAAGTCTTTCAACCAAATCAGCATAAATGCTTCTTGACCAGGGCCAGGGGTCATTATGATGTTGATAAAAATGGGTCAAACTTCTATCATCGATGGCTACAATTACTACTCTATCCTGGTGGTCTATTTCTCCTCTCAACCGGGTTCTTGCATTCAAAAAAACTAACTCTAAGCTATCTAACCATTCTACCCCCATCCAGTTTAGTATACCATAAGCAACCACTAGCAGTATAGCCACCAGAACCATCGATTTGAGCTTCAATCCCCGCACATTAACCCCTCCAGTGAGCAGCAAGCATGCTGTTAAACAGGTTCATTAGTCATCGTTTGCTTCTAATTCAACTGTGATATCAATGGTAGATATTTCTTCTCCTTCGATGTTAATACTAACATTCTCCTTATCTTCAAAGTCACCGTGTTTTACAGTATACACATATTCTCCTTCTTGAACATCTTCAAAGGTTGCTTCTCCATCTTCATCTGTTTCTTTTGTTTCACCGTTTAATTCTATCTCAGCACCTTCAACTGAATCTCCATCATCATCTATTACATTAAATTCAACATCAAATGTCGGTATCTCCGTTAAAGTTACATTTTCTGTCACATTTTCATCTTCTACTTCTATTTCGCCTTCTCCATCTTCATAATCATCTTTTGTTACTGTATATTCATACTCTCCTGCCTCCAGGCCAGTAAAAGTCGCCTCCCCATCAGCATCTGTTTGCTCCGCTATATCGTCTATTTCTTCTCCTGTTAA
>PWEJ01000080.1 GCA_003553485.1 Halanaerobiaceae bacterium
AGGCTTTCATTGTGTTGGATGACTGCCTGGTTAACCTTGACCCGGAGAGAAGGGATGAAGCTATTGAGCTGATAAATGACTTTGGAGATAGCTATCAAATAATATATACCACCTGTGATCCCCAGACTGCTGAAAGCCTGGGTGGGAATGTAATTGAGTTGTGAGGTTTTTTGTTTGGGGTGGTTATGAGGAGTTGGGGTGTTTTGAGGTGTTTTGAAGTGGTTTGGGGTGTGATGGGGAAGGGGAGATGTGGAATTGGTGATGTAATCAGGCAGGTTGAAAACTGCATAACAAGTATTAAAGATAATTTTTATTTGCAATCGCCATCAAAAAAATAGAGAGTAGAAAAAAGTGTAATAAATGATTTTGACAGTTTAATCTTCTATGCAGGCAAATATATGATGCTCAAAAAGATGATTCTAATCAAGAAAAAGCCAAACCGCAAGCCCTTTCCAAAAGAAAACTTGATTTTTAGCTTGAAATAGTTGAAATCACGGAAACCAAAGGCGCTTCCTTTAATATCTTTAAATTTGTTGTTTATTCCTGCTTTTCTGCCAGCTATCCAGTAATAAAAACCATTACCCTCCAAAAAATACCTGGAGGGTAATGTTCTATCAAAACCAAGCTAATTATTCGGTTTAACTTACTTAACTAAAGTTATTCTATATACTGTTAAAGTTATACCTGTAAATTCCCCAACCATCGCTGTCTATCTCAAGAAACTCCAGAAAATATAAATTTCTTTCTTCAATATACTCTTTGCCTTCAGGATGAGTCCTCACTATTAAATCTCCTTCATGTTCAAAGGGTTTAATTCGCCAGTTAAAGCTGGCATCGCCTATACCATAGGTATCAATGTGCTCTATTAGAAGTTCCTGGTGGGTAGTAGCAGTTCTGTATATAATTGTTTCTCCATCCAGGTGGGGAAAATCTCCTCCGCCAGCAGCTCTGTGATTATTAGTTATTACCAGGAAATTTTGCTCTGCAGATAGAGGCTCTCCCTGGAAAGTTGCGTTAACAATCCGCTGACCTTCCGGTTGGGTTATATCTATTTCGTATTCTATCCCTTCCAAAATATCATAATAAGAACCGGATAGATCCCAGTTTATTAATTCCTGCCGTTCAGGAGAATCAGGATCTATTTGGTTAAAATTCTTGGCAGAATGTTCAAGCCAGTTTAGAACCTGCTCTCCATTGAGCTCCACAATACGAATTTCATTGGGATACATATATATATCAGTGATATCGCTAACTCTGATTTCTCTTTCAATTCTGGTATAATCCCTTGGACCTTCACGGCCAAACCTGAAGGATGCAGCTGCAGCCAGTAATCCGTAATCTTGATATTCAGGATTGCTGGCAATAAAGTTTTCTCCATAACGCAGCTGGGCATCATTAATAACCTGGGTTATGGCAGAATCCTTTACTCTTACAAAATAACTGGTTAAATATTTATCAGTTTCTGCAACAGGCGTTCTAATGTAGTCTAAAGTTCCCTGATGAACTTCCTGAGCGAGCTCTTCAATTTTGGGATGTGATTCGACAGTTTCATCGTTTTTAATCAATTCTACATTAAAACCAGAGATATTCCATCCCTCTCTATACTCCAGATCAAGATCTATCACTCCTAATGCGCTACCCCAGGAGCCAGCCATTACCACAGGAACGCCGTTTACTGTTCCTAATTCATTATCGACCCCTTCAAAATCCTCATAACCTCCAGGGAATTCTATATGATCATGCCCCAAGACCATAGCGTCAACACCTTCAATTTTTGAGAGAAAATAACCAGCGTTCTCTGTTTCATCTCGATATCCAGCCGCCAGTCCTGTATGAGCTGCGACGATAATGATATCAGATTTTTTATTCAGCTCTGGAATATATTTTTCTGCCTGCTCTATTATTGGTTTGAAATAGAGGTTTCCGTCAAGATGATCTCTGCCCCAGTTAAATGTCTGCGGAGGCAGAAAGCTGATTACTCCTATTTTAATTGATCGACCACCTAAATCTTTTTCATATACCTCATAGGGCTTTAAATATAATTCATCAGTCTCATATTTTTTAATGTTAGCAGATAACCAGTCAAATTCGGCACCTTCAAGTGCCCTTTCAAAAAACCAGAGCGGGAAATCCTGTAACTCGTGGTTACCCACAGATACAGCTTTATACTCTGCAAAATTATAAGCTTCTACTATTGTTTGTGTTTCACCTTCTGCTAAAGGGTTAATCCTATACTCGTAATCTCCGATCAAACTTCCCTGTATAATATCTCCGGCGGAAAGCAATATAGTATTTTTTTTCTTACTTCGCTGCTCCTCGATCAAAGTATAAATTTTTGAAATGCCCACTTCTTCATTGGGCTCATCACTCATGTAATCGTAGGGAAGAAGATTTTGGTGCATATCTGTAGTCCCCAAGATAGCGAGCTGATAATTTTCTGCTGCCTGACTGCTGACAAAAGGGCTGATAAGTAAACCGAACATTAAAACCAAAGAAAGAACCATTGCTGCTTGAGAAAGTCTAGTTTGTCTTTTCAAGATACTCCTCCTCATATTTTGTTATTACAATCACAATAATAAACTGCTATACAACTATAGCACTATCATGCATTAAAGTCAATTAAAAAAATATTGCTGTTATATTTGGAAATATTTAATTTGTTAGATTTTTTGTCTCCTAACTCAGAGTTAGTAGATTCAAACAGGTATGTTGGTCTTGACTTTTTTATTTTAGTGTGCTAATATGTTGAATTAATATATTTATTTTTTTAAATTAAGCAATTTTATAAACACAAAGTAATAAAAATAGATAAATATATGTATTAATGCACAAAACTTCGCATGAAGGGGGGCACTATATGTATAATAATTTTTCTACCTGAAATTAGACTTTAAGTCAGAAAAAAATCTTCCTGAGAGTTAATTTAAATTGGCCTAATAACTATATCGGACAGTCTCGCAATTTCAAAACAAATTTTCTCTAATGAAGTCTAATAAATGAAGTATTTAAAAGGCAAGGATATAACATAAAAGTTTTTAATTAATGTATTCTTCAGATGATTCCAGATTAATTGGTGCTGTTGATTGATTTTTAGTGCCTTTTCCTTTCACAGCCATTCCCTGGCAATTAAAATTGAACTGGACAATAATCTATTCAGCTACTTTGCAGATACTATATTAAGGTTTCCAAACCATTGTTTATAGACAATATAATATCAATTGCTCTTTTGGGTCTTAAAAAATTGATTTTAAAGTATTAAAAGGTTCAAAAGAGATTTACCAGAGTCAAATCCAATAAAATTTCAACTCACAAACGAAAGGGGAATAATCATGAAATTTCGCTATCTAATCTGTTTATTTTTATTGTTCAGTTTGATATTTGTTTCTGGCATAACTGTTTCTGCAGCAGGTGAAAATTCATCGCTAAATGATAACCCACAACTCCAGGAGCGAGAATTGGTTTTCGGAGCCCATTCAGTGGCTGCGGCATCATTAGACCCGAGGAAGCCCACCGGTGGTTTGGGGGTTGGGAGAGATTTATTATTTAATGCCTTAGTGCGTATAGACAAAAATATGAATCCTCAACCAGGCATAGCAACCTGGGAAACTCCTGATGACAGAACCTATACTTTTCACATAAAAGAAGGAATAACCTTCAGTAATGGGGATGAATTAACAGCTGAAGATGTTAAATATACTTTTGAAAGTATTTTAGATCCTGAATTTGGTGCCCCTAATCGGGAGAATTATTCGTTAATAGAAAGTATTGAGGTTATTGATAATCACACCATTCAATTTACACTTGAAGAACCCTATGGTCCAATAATACAGTATTTATCTAATTCCTATACAGGAATAGTGCCAAAAAATTATATTGAAAGCCTTGAAGATCCGGAAGAGTTTTCCTATCAACCCATAGGCTCTGGCCCGTATGTATTAGAAGAGTGGAACCCCGGCGAGAATATGAAGTTAAGGGCAAGGCCTGATTATTGGGAAGGGCCTGTAAATATCGAAACTGTTACAATCAGGGCAAATCCTGAAGATTCAGTTAGATTAATGCAGTTGCGATCGGGGGATGTTCACATTGCAGATCGAATACCTCTTGGAGAAATTGAATCCCTGCAAGAAGATGAAAGGTTTAATATTATTACAACACCTCCACCAGGTTTTGAGTTTATCGGTTTTAATCTAAATCAAGAACCCTTTGACAATCATAAAGTCCGACAGGCCTTTTCCTACGCTGTTGATCGTCAGGCAATAGCAGAATTCATATTTTTCGGCTTCACAGAACCAGCATATGGTCCTATTCCTCCAAGTTTATGGGCTTATAACCCTGAAGTTGAAGATGTCTATTCCTATAATCCAGAGAAGGCTAAGGAACTGCTGGCTGAAGCCGGTTATGAAGAGGGGCTATCAGTGACATTGCAATTTTCTGGAAGATGGCAGGAACCCCAATATACACAGGTTGTTCAACAGCAATTAGCTGAAATAGGAGTAGAGGTTGAACTTGTTCAAAGAGAATGGGGTTCTCATTTGGACGATTTATTTAACCGTAATTTTGGAGATATGTACGTTTTGGCCTGGACGCCGGTCTGGGATCCAGATCAAGTTATGTTCCGCTCCTTCTCAACTGATAATGATTTTAACTGGGGAGGCTATAGCAACCCCAGGGTTGATGAATTACTAGTAAAAGGCAGAAATACTCTTGATCTGGATGAAAGACGAGAGATTTATCAAGAAGCCCAATTGCTGGTGGTAAAAGATGCTCCCTATCTCTTTTTACACCTTAACCCTTATCATCTCGCAATATCTGACGATTTAGAGAACTTTGATGTTGGTCCCAGCAGCTATGGAATATTTGATGCAATGATCAATATTCGCTGGAAGGAAAACTGATTTAATAACCAGCTTTAACCTCTTTTGGAGGGCGGCTGCAATAACATCCGCCCTCCAATAACTGGGATAATTGAATTAGATAAGGGATATTTAGATGTAAATCTTAAATAATAGCATGATTTTATAGTAGGTGAATTGATATGACGTCCTATATATTGAGAAGAATGCTGGTGCTCATACCCACATTAATTGGCATTACGATTGTCGTTTTTGCTGTTACTCTTTTTATTCCTGGTGATCCTGCTATGATTTTACTTGGTCAACAGGCTACAGTTGAGCAGGTTGAAATTCTTCGAGAAGATTTAGGCCTGGATGCCCCGGCACACATTAGGTATTTTGGTTGGCTTAAAGATATAATACGGGGAGATTTTGGGCGGTCTCTTATTGACAGAAGACCGGTTTTACCAGTATTGTTTAGACGCTTTCCTGCAACACTTCAATTATTATTTTTTGGAGTAGTTCTTTCTACGGCAATTGGTATACCTGTCGGAATCCTTTGTGCTGTTTATCCAAATACAAAATTAGATGCGATTGCCCGGATCTTATCCTTGATTGGTGTGTCAACTCCTTCATTTTGGCTAGCTCTCCTTCTTCTTCTTTTATTTTCCTATCATCTGCGTTTGCTGCCTATGACTGGATATCAGGGGCTGGAGTATTTGCTTCTTCCTGGATTAGCACTGGGCGCACAACTTATTGGGCTTTTAACCAGGTTAACTCGTTCTACCATGCTGGATAAATTACAGGAAGATTATATTAGAACTGCTCGCTCAAAGGGGCTGGCTGAGCGAGTTGTTTTATACAAGCATACTTTACGGAATGCGATGCTGCCTTTAATAACTATTATCGGACTTCGCATTGGGCATCTGTTAGGAGGAACTGTTGTAATAGAAACAGTTTTTGACTGGCCAGGAGTTGGCAGATATGCCTACACGAGAATGCTGCAGAGAGACTATCCTGCGATTATGGCGAATCTGCTAGTATTCGCATTTTTCTTTTGTATAATTAACTTAATTACAGATATTCTCTATGGTTTATTTGATCCTCGCATCAAGTATGATTAGGAGATTTTAAAATGCAAGAAAACATGATAGAACTTCTAAAAAGCATAAGTGGCTTGACCTGGATAGGAATTATAATAGTTTCTATCTTAATTTTGTTGGCTATCTCTGCTCCATATATAACCCCTTATACACCAGTTGAGCAAAATTTATTTAATCAACATCAACCTCCTTCCATGAGTCATCCCTTAGGGACTGATTTTTTTGGAAGAGATATACTAACCAGAGTATTGTATGGCTTAAGACTTTCATTAACTCTTGGTGTAATAGTGGTATCAATTAATGCAGTTATAGGAGTGATTTTAGGAGTTGTAGGTGGTTATTTTGGAGGCTGGCTGGATGAAATCATTATGAGAATAACTGATATCTTTCTTGCCTTTCCTACTCTTCTTTTTGCATTAGCAATTATGGCTGTCCTGGGTCAGGGTTTTAGAGGTTTAATTATTGCAATGACTCTAAAGGGCTGGACTACTTTTGCAAGGTTATCACGCTCTGAAGTTTTAGCTGTTAAAAATCTAGATTATATCTCATCTGCCCACAGTATGGGAGCTTCCTCACTTCGGATTATTCTGTCCCATGTACTGCCTAATATCGCATCGGTTATCTTTGTGTATGCAAGCCTTGCTATTGCAACTCCTATTCTCGGCGAAGCAGCACTTAGCTTTCTCGGACTTGGAGTTCCACCCCCTACTCCAAGTTTGGGAAGGCTGCTTGCAGAAGAGCGGGCTCACATGTTGAGAGCATGGTGGGCAGTAGTTTCTCCCGGTATGGTTATAATGTTAGCTGTACTAGGCTTTAATTTAATAGGGGATGGCTTGAGAGATATACTTGATCCTAAGGTTAATGTCTAAAATTAGATGAAGGAGGTGTATAAGCATTAGATTAGCACAATGATACTTTTATACAATAAATCTCAATATTTTTCTATGGAGGAATTAAAGTGAAAAAAGAATTGGTCAATGCTCTTAATGAAAGCATATCTGATAATGAAATAATCGAACTAGAAAAAGAACTTATTAGAATACCAAGTTACACTATGGAAGAAACTGAACTTGCTCAATTTATTGTTGATTATCTAAATTCAGAGGGAATAGAAGCTCGCTTACAAGAAGTCCCATTACCTGAGTTTGCTCAAACCAAAACAGAGAGAAATGTCACACATAATGTGGTTGGACATCTTAAAGGAAGCGGTGAAGGCTCGAGTTTGATGTTTAACGGACATATGGATCATGGTCCCTGGGATGTCAGGCAGCGCAGTATTAGTTCATTTGAAGGCTGGAAAAGGGAGCCATTTGAGCCCGTAGTTGAAGATGGACGCATTTATGGCAAAGCTGCTCAGGATGAAAAAGGTGGTATATGTGGTATGCTGGCTGCCGCAGTTGCAATAAAAAGAGCGGGTATAAAACTTGCAGGAGACATTTATCTTTGCCCTGTAGCGGGGCACAAAACCCATAGTTTGGGAACTAAAATAATGATGGAATCTGGCCCCTACGCAGATTATGGAATCAATACGGAAAATTCAGGTAATTGGATAGTGCCAGCTCATATTGGCATTGTAACTGCTGAAGTTCATATTGAAGGTGCGGATCCTCGAATGCGTTATCGCCTACCTGAAACTATGGACAAAGCTACAGGTTTTGTTAATGCAATTCGGTTTGCAGAGGCATTGGGCAAAGAAGGTGTAAGGCATCCAGATGATGGTTGGAGTAGTTTTCAGCCCCATTCTTTATTAACTGAATGGCCCGATCACCGGATAGATTATATTGACAAAATTTCATTTGATCATATTGTTATTGGTCTGGTTTTGAAAACACTGCCTGGAATGGACAAGGACTCATATAAGCGGGATTTAGAACGGCTGTTAAGCAGATTAGAGCGAAAATACTCAGATTTTTATGGAAAAGGGGTATCAGTCAGAGAATGGGGCCCTCCTTTAGATACACCTTATACTTCTCCGGTAGTTGAGGCTTTATCTTCTTCCTATAATACAGTAACAGGCGAAAAATCGCGTGTAGGAATCGAAGGTCGGTTCGGTGCCTATGGTTGTGGTTCTGTGATGTCAGCCAAAGGAATTGAAACCTGTATTTTTGGCCCAGGAAGTTATAATGCTAACGAAATAAGAGAAGCGGCTAAAGGTAATGTTCCACCAGATGAATACATTAGTGTAAGGGAACTTCTTAACTCAGCCAGAACAATGGCCTTAGCTGCTGTTGAAATTTGTGGATAAGG
>PWEJ01000028.1 GCA_003553485.1 Halanaerobiaceae bacterium
CATTCCATTTTTTAAGAAAATAATCTATTAAAATAGGAATATCTTCTCTTCTTTCTTTTAATGAAGGAATATGAAATTGAAAAACATTTAAGCGGAAATATAGATCTTTTCTAAATTCTCCTTTATCAACAAGGTTTTTCAGATTGCGGTTTGTAGCAGCAATAATCCTGACATCAATGGGTATAATTGAATCTCCCCCAATTCTCATAATCTCTTTTTCTTCAATAACACGAAGTAGTCTGGCTTGTAAAGCAAGGGGCAAATCTCCTATTTCATCTAAAAATAATGTGCCTTTATCCGCTCTTTCAAAAAGACCAATTTTGCCTTCCTTTTTTGCTCCAGTAAAAGCTCCTTTCTCATAACCAAATAATTCAGCCTCTAAGAGACTTTCTGGTAGGGTAGTACAGTTGATAGCAACAAAGGGGTTGTCTTTTCGAAGAGAATCATTGTGAATTGCTCCGGCAAAAAGTTCCTTTCCAGTGCCTGTTTCTCCAGACAAGATTATTGTTGAATTAGTTCCCGATATTTTTTTAGCTTTATTTTTAGTGGTCAAAAATCTTTTGTTTTTTCCAATCAAATCTTTAAATTCATATTTGGAATAATAGCCTGTTATTTTGTTTGGTTCTTTATTTCTTCTATTCCAGCGATATTTTGCCCCATACCAGAAAGTAGGCACTCTATAAATATAATCTTTTACTATCTGCTCAGCTTTCCTGCGCTCTACATCCAGGAGACTTAAAATATCCATGATATTTGAAATGTCAAATACTCGATTGCCAATTATTTTTATTTTGGCTTCTATATCTGGTAAAAAATCATATTCTTCCGGAGCAATTATATAGTCAATATTCTCTGGTATATCTTCTAATCCCTTATAAAAAGAATGTAATTTTAATTGTTTTATACCTAATTGATAAAGAAGGGCAAGGGTATCATTAGCCATATACTGATTGATATTTGCTACTAGAGCAGTCTTGCCTTCGGGCAATTTTTTTAGTTCATCTAGTGCTGTCCTGGTTATAGTTCTTTTCATCATCAGGGTTGGAGCATTACATTTTACAATATCATATAATTTATCGAGTATATCAGGGTCAGTAAATAATATAAGGTCAGTCTGCTCTATAATCTTTAGTGGATTCATATCTGCACTACGATAATCTATTTCAAAAAGACCATTAAAAATTCTATCTATTTCTTTTTTAAAAAATAATGAAATCTTTTCATCAATAGCTAAAATAGTTATTTTTTTAGGCAAATTGAGTTCCTCCTTATTTTTTTAAAAAACCTATTTAAGCAAAAATAAATATTCATGTATAACTAAGTATATCTTTTTATTATAATCATAGTCAAGAAAATATGGAATTAAGACTTTGATTAATGGGGTATAAATTCTCTTTTGATTTATTTTATCCCATTTTTATATTGTAAATCACTAAAATATGAGGGGTTTAAAGCTGGAATGAAATATGCATGTATATAATATTGACTTAACTATAACAAATATTTTAAAAAAATATCACCAAAAGGGGGTGAAATATATCGAAGTAAATATTAATAGGTTAAAAGAAAATTTAATTAAACTGGGCTGGATTGGTTATGATGGAAAAAACAAAAATATACCCTATGGTGATGAGGGAATAACCAGAATAGCTTATAGTGAAGAATATGATAAGGCAGATGAACTGGTCAGCAAATTGATGGAAAAGGCTGGCCTGGAAGTTTATCATGACCCAGTTGGTAATTTATTTGGTACTTTATGCTCTGACAAAAGAGATGAACATATTATGATTGGTTCACATATCGATACTGTTCCCAGAGGAGGGATGTTTGATGGTTCTTTAGGAGTTTTGGGTGCCCTTGAAACAGTGCAGATTCTAAGCGAAAATAATTATTCTAATAATTACAATTTAACTGTGGCAGCATTTATTGGGGAAGAGGGTACTGAGATTGGAGGAACCTTAGGAAGCAGATGCTTTACAGGTGATATTGAATTAAACAAACAGGAAATCAATTTTTTTAAAGATAAAGGAATTAATTATGAAGATATTAATTTTAACAGTATCGATAAGAAAAATATTAAAAATTACTTAGAATTGCATATTGAGCAGGGTAAGATTTTGCAAAAAGAGAATACTCCAATTGGTGTAGTTCAGGGAATTGTAGGCATAGCCCGCTATAAAGTCACTGTAATAGGTGAAGCAAATCATGCTGGAACCACTCCTATGGAGTTAAGGGATGACGCCCTGGTGAAAGCAAGTAGATTAATAACTAAAGTTAAAAAAACTGTTGAAGATGTTGAAGGAGGCCTGGTAGGAACTGTAGGAAAAATTAAAGCTGAGCCAGGAGCAGTTAATGTTATTCCTGGTAGAGTAGATTTTACTTTGGAATTAAGAGATATGGAAAAAGAAAAAATGGAGTTAGTAATAGATAAAATCAAAGCAGGTTTTGCAGATAACGAATTAATTATTGAAGATGATTTTTATGAAGAAAGTGTTTACTTAAATGAGCAGGTGCAAGATGAAATTATAAATTCTGCCGATAAATTAAATTATGATTATAAAGAAATGATTAGTGGAGCAGGACATGATGCCAATTCTCTTTCGAAAATCACATCAGCAGGTATGATTTTTGTTCCCAGTAATAAAGGAATAAGTCATAGTCCTGAAGAATGGACAGACTGGGTAGATGTTAAAAAAGGAATAGAAGTTTTACTGGAGACCATAAAAAGTCTTGATAAATCCAATTAGGGAGTGTGAAAAAATGAGTAGAAAAGAAGACAGAAGCCAGAAGAAATGGTATCAAAAAATTCCTAATGCCTATGTTATTTTATTTTTGATTCTGATATTTGTTACAGTATTGACATATTTTATACCAGCAGGTGAATTTGCTAGAGAAGAAGTTGATGGTAGGATTGTTGTAATTCCAGATAGTTTTGAATTTGTAGAACAAAGTCCAGTTGGGTTGTCAGGTTTACTACAGGCCATACCTGAAGGAATGATCTCAGGAGCTGAGATTATATTTATTGTCTTTTTTGCTGGAGCTTTATTTAATGTTATTGAATCTACAGGAGCTTTAGAAAATGGTTTGGGAGTTATTGTGCAAAAGCTTCAAGGAACTTCTAATGCCGGCAAAAAGATGATCTGGATAATGACCTTTGTCTTTGGAGCTCTGGGAGCAGTAGTAGGTTTTGAAAATAATATTGCTTTAATACCCATAGGTGTTATGATTGCTCTGGCTATGGGATATGACTTGATGGTGGGGGCGGGAATAGCAATTGGTGGAATAGGACTTGGATTTGCTACCTCTCCTATTAATCCATATACTGTAGGTGTTTCCCATTCAATAGCTGAGCTGCCAATGTTTTCTGGATTTGCTTTGCGTTTTGTTTTTATGATTGCTACACTTGCAGTTCTGGCTCATCATACAGCAAGTTATGCTGCAAAAGTCGAAAAGGGGGATAAGCAGAGTTTAGTTAGCAATATTGATACCGGGGATTTAGAATTAACTAAAGATATCAGTAAATATAAATTAAATAGCACCCATAAAGCTGTTATCTTAATCTTGCTGGGTATTATTGCTACTATAATTTTTGGGACACTGCAGTATGAATGGTATATAATAGAGATATCCACTTTATTTATGATAGGTGCTGTTTTAACCGGTTTAGTAGCCAGGTATAACTCAGATAAAATTGTTGATAAAATGATTGAGGGAGCCTCTCGTTTAACAAATGGAGCTCTCATAATCGGTGTGGCTAGAGGTCTAACAGTTATTTTAGAAAATGGGAGAATTGGAGATACCATAACTTATGCTCTATCTGTACCCTTAGAGAATTTCCCGCCACTTGTATCGGGATGGTTTATGACTATTTCTCATTCAATTATCAACTTTTTTATTCCAGGGGGTAGTGGCCAGGCCATGGCGACAATGCCGATTATGGTTCCATTAAGTGACTTAGTTGGCCTGACTCGCCAGACTTCAGTTTTGGCCTTTCAGATTGGTGATGGGGTAATGAATTTAATAGTCCCTACTTTAGGTGGATTGTTGGCTATGCTAGCTCTGGCAAGAGTTCCTTTTGAAAAATGGTTTAAATTTATCCTGCCAATGGTTTTAAAAGTATTAGTAGTAGGCTGGATTTTTATTACCATAGCAACATTTGTGGGATATTAAAGCAAAAGTTTTTAAAATCATCAAGTAACTTTATCTGGATCTATTATTTAAAAGAAGGTCATTGAAATTAAGGATTAAAAGATTAGTAGGAGAGATAAATGATGACAGAAAAAACAGTGGCAACCTTTTCAATTGTGGCTTTTGACCCTAAAACACAGGAATTAGGAGTAGCAGTCCAATCTAAATTTTTAGCAGTAGGTTCCATAGTTCCCTGGGCGAAGGCAGGGGTAGGTGCTATTGCTACCCAGGCTAGAGGTAATCCCAATTATGGCCCTGAGGGGCTCTCTCTTTTGAGAGAAGGAAATTCTCCAGAGGAAGTAATAGAACTATTATTAGAAAATGATGAAGAAAAGGAACATCGGCAATTAGGTGTCATTGATGCCTGCGGCAATTCAGCTAATTTTACTGGAAGATACTGCCAGAGCTGGGCTGGAGACATTAAAGGACCTAATTTCACTCTCCAGGGGAATATATTAGTAAATGAAGATACTTTAAAGCAAATGGCAGCTACCTATAAGAATCAAAAAGGTCCATTAGCTGAGAGACTTGTAAGTTCATTAAAAGCTGGTCAAAAAGCCGGAGGAGATAGCAGAGGACGACAGGCTGCAGCCCTTTATATTGCTAAAAAGAATAGTAGTTATGGGGGCTATAGTGATAGATATATTGATTTGAGAGTAGATGACCATAAAACTCCCATAGAAGAATTAGCAAGGCTACTTAATTTGTTTTATGAGAAATTTAAATCATAAATAATAGCCTTGATATATAAGGCAGCTCCTAATGGGGCTGTCTTTTTTTGCTGAAAAAATTTATTTTGTTTCAAAAGCCAATTAATTGGCTGATTTATTTGTTTAAATTATTCCAATAATATATAATAATAATATACATTATAATTATTCAGAGGAAAATAAATTTAGGTGGCTCTAAAAGGGTGAATTAAAGTGACTGAAACTAAGTTAAGAAATAATATGTGGCAGTATGTTGTTGAGTTTCTAACTAAAACAACATTTATAGCTTCTATTGAAGAGTATAGTTATACTATCTTAAAGGAGATAAAAAATTATATTGCCTATGATGCTGCTCATCTTATTTCTTATAGTGATGACGAAATTTTAGATTTTAAAAAAATTAATGTTTTAGATAGTACAATAGAAGATTATAATAATTACTATCAGCAGCAGGATATAATTAAAAGAAAATTTTTTAATGAAAAAGAGGCGGCCAAAAGCAGCTTAATAATCGATTATCGTGAATGGCGCAAAACAGAATTTTTCAATGATTTTTTACTACCCAACAAGTTTTATTATCTATGTGGGATAGATATACATTATGAAAATATATTATTAGCAACTTTATCCCTTATAAGAAGCAGAAAAAGTGGCGATTTTTCAACTGTTGATTTGTTATTTCTTAATAGAATCTCCAGTTGTATTGGTAACCATATCTATTTATTAAGAGAATACAGTCAAAAACTATCAAGCAATACATCTTTTAAGAACAGGCAAAGGGAGAGGATACAGGATCTGGATTTAACCCCTAGAGAAATGGAAATAGCCAGATTAGTAAAATCCGGGTTAACAAATAAAGAAATTGGTGAACGCCTTTTTATCTCTAAAAATACAGTTAAAAAACATCTGCAAAACATTTATAATAAATCTGAAGTCTCTAATAAAGTATCTCTGGTAGCAAAATTACATCAGATTAATTAAATAATTTTCTTTAAACTGCAAAAAAAGTCTTAATTTTATCAAATATTAGCCGAAGGGGTAATATCTTATTGCCAGTAAAAATGATATAATTAAATGTATGAGTAAGCTGGCTTAGAGCGTAATTTTTTGTGGGTGATAGGAGGGTTAATATTGGATAAAATTAAAATTCTTGATAATATATCTGAGATGGTTACCTACCTGGATAAAGATTTAAATATAAAATGGGTTAATAAGGCTGTATTGCAATATTTTGAGCTACCCCCAAAAGATTTAATAGGAAGAAAGTGTTTTGCAAAGTGGGGGGAGAAAACCCATTGTTCCGGATGTCCTATAAATAAAGCCCAAAAAACAAAACAAACAGAAGAAAGTTTGATGAAAAAGAACGATGATAAAACCTGGGAAATGAAGATAATACCAGAGTTAAATCAGGAGAATGAAATTGTAAGTTTCATTGAAATAGCTTCAGACATCTCTCAACATATCGAATTAATAAAAGTAAAGAGTTTATTAGAGAATTTGAATAATCATGCTCCAGGTATGACCTATCAATATCAGCTTTTTCCCGATGGTTCTTCGTTTTTCCCCTATACATCTGATGGTATCAATGAAATATATGAGGTAACCCCAGAAGAAGCCCGGGAAGATGCCAGCAAAGTATATGATAGGTTTCATCCAGATGATTATGATGATGTCATTGCCTCTATAAAAAAATCAGCTGAAAATCTTACAGTTTGGAAGGCTGAGTACAGAGTTCTTTTACCAGTCAGAGGATTGAGATGGGTGGAAGGCAAGGCCAGACCAGAGAGACTTGTTGATGGAAGCACACTCTGGCACGGCAATATACATGATATCACCACTCGAAAAAATCAGGAGTTAGAAATTAAAAAACAGAAAAAAAAGCTAGATGCGATTATAAAAGGAACTAATTTAGGTACCTGGGAGTGGAACATTCTGACAAAGGAAGTTATATTTAATGAAGAATGGGCCAAAATGATTGGCTATACTTTAGATGAACTTAAACCAACAGATATTGAGACCTGGCAAGCCTTAATCCATCCAGAAGATTTAAAAAAATATTTGAAACCTTTAAAAATGCATTTTGCTAAAGTAAAACCTATTTTTAGTACCGAGATTAGATTAAAGCATAAAAAGGGCCACTGGGTTTGGGTATCTGTTCAGGGCAAAGTTACTTCCTGGACAGCTGAGGGTGAACCGGAAAAAATGTTTGGCACTATTATCAATATATCTCAACAAAAAGAACATGAAATGATTATAAAAAAATTAAATAATATAGCTATAGACTTTCAGGATCTTGATAATGAAGAGGTCATTTGCCAGAAAACAATTGCAACAGCTGAAGAGATATTCAATTTTGATTTATGTGGGATTGCTTTATTTCAGGGTGGTAAATTTGTGCCGGCAGTTTTTTCTGATGAAATAGATTTGAAGTTTTTACCCCTGACCCATGAGATCCTGAATAAAGCCTATAAAAATAATAAAAGTTATCTTAATCCTGAGTTAATAATAACGGCTAGCCCAAAAATTTCTGAAAATATTTATATTTCTGGGCTAGTTATTCCGATTCAGGATATAGGTGTATTTCTGGCGATATCTTATGATAAAAATATTTTTACTCAAGAAGATTTAGAACTGGCTGAGATACTTATTTCTCATACTAAGGCAGCTTTAAAAAAATTATATTATCAGGAAGAATTAGAATACAAATCATTTCATGATAGTTTAACTAATCTTTATAATAGAAGGTTTTTTGAGGAAGAAATGAAAAGGTTAGATACGGAAAGAAATTTTCCTATTAGTATTATAATGGCCGATTTAAATGGCCTAAAGCTCATTAATGATAGCTTTGGCCATCATAAAGGAGATGAAGTGCTGGTCAAAACAGCTGATATATTGAGAGATGCATTAAGAGAAGAAGATATTATAGCCCGCCAGGGCGGTGATGAATTTGCTGTGTTGTTACCGGAAACTGGAAGAAAAGAGCTTAAAAATATAATATTGAGGATTAAAAATAGAATTGATCAATATAATATGACAGTTAAAGTCCCTGTATCTTTTGCCCTGGGAGCTGCAACAAAAGTAGATTCCGGCGAGGATATAAGAGTGGTTTTAAAAAGAGCAGATAATAAAATGTATCAAAATAAACTTTCTGAAAGTAAAAGCAGCAAAAGCAATATAGTCCAGGGCTTGTTAAAGACTTTAAGCGCAAAAAGTGATGAAACTGAAGAACATGCATTGAGAATGAGTGAATTAGCCCATAAATTTGGCAAAAAATTAAATTTAACTAGCTCTGAAATCAATAGGTTATCACTTTTAGCCAATATGCATGATATAGGAAAGGCTTCAATTCCAGAAAATATCTTAAAAAAACCAGGTGATTTAAATGATGAAGAATGGGAGGTTATAAAACAGCATTCTGAAAATGGCTATAAAATAACCTCAGCCACTTCAGAACTTTCTTTAATATCGGAGGAGATATTATTTCATCATGAATGGTGGGATGGAAATGGTTGTCCAGCTGGTATAAAGGGAGAAGAAATACCTTTATTGGCCAGAATTATTTCTATTATAGATGCCTATGATGTGATGGTTACAGGCCGTCCTTATCAGAAGGCAATGAGTAACAAAGAAGCATTAAAGGAGATTGAGCGTTGTGCTGGGACTCAGTTTGACCCCCAGCTGGCCAAAGGATTTGTGGAATTAATGTAAAAATTTTTAACTGGAAACAATTAATAAGTTGATAAAAAATAAAACCTGGACCAGGATTGATGATTCTGGCCCGGGTTTTTTATATATTGAAATTTTTGTAACCAGGCTAAAATATCTGTTATTAGATATATTTTGGCTACTCAAAATAAAGAAGGTGCTATTTTAATCTTTGTTCTTAAATTGTGAATTATTGCGCATATTTTCAAAATATGATAATTATTGATATAATCATATCAGAAATAATTTTTATAGTAAAAATTTTTATCTCTATAACATAAATTTACTTTAAAGGAGTAGTTCTTATGGCACTTTCATTAGAAAGAGCTTTAAAAACTAAAGTATTGGCAGATTGCCGGCTAAAAGCAGGAGAGCAGAGTTTGAAAAATAGAATCACCTGGGTTCACTGTGGTGATTCTCTTGACATGGGGAGTTGGTTAAAGGGGGGCGAACTTTTGCTGACCTGCCTACATGGGGCTGGAAATGATAAAGATTTACAGTTGGATTTCATAAACCAGGTATATCAAAGTGGAGCTAATGCTCTGGGCATAGAAGTTGGTTATTATTTTTCGAAAATCCCCCCTCATTTAATAGAAATTTGCAATCATTTAGAGCTGCCTCTTCTTGAAATCCCGGCTGGGAAACCCTTTGTAGATATCAGTCAGAATCTATTGCCCCTTATAATAGGTAAAAATGACATAGAAAAGCTCTGTCAAACAAAGGAATGCTTAAGAAAAATGATAGCAGAGGAATTAGCGGAATATATTTTAACTAAGAAATTTGCCAAAGCTAGTTTGCTACTGGATGAGATTAGTATTTCTTTAACAAGACAGCGATGCAATGCAGCTACTCTTAAGTTTCAAATGTTACAAATATTGCAGGTTATATCCTGGTCAGCTTTTAAAATATGCTTGAACTCTCGCCAGACCTTTCGTTTTCAAAATATATTAAGAGAGAAGATTCAGGATTTCTCTCTCCCGGATAAATATATAACCTTTGTCTGTGCCGCTTTCAATGACTTAATATCTTTATTTAAAGTTGATTCTGATGGTGAAGTTTCAGCTTTAGATTATTCTTTAAAATATATGGTAGAAAACTACCATCAAGCTATTAACTTATCAGAGATAGCTGCGGCTGCTAATTTAAGTACTTCTCATTTAAGCAGAATTTTACGTTTTGAATTGGGCATGACTGCTAATGAAATTTTAACTCAGATGAGAATAGATGCAGCTAGAGAAAAATTATTCTATGAAAATATTCCTTTGAAAAAAATTGCCTATCAAGTTGGCTTCAACAACGTAAGTTATTTTAGTCGAGTGTTTAAGAAGGAGACCGGCTTCCCTCCAGGAGAATACAGAGATAGGTTTGAAATTTTAAAAACTTAACCACCAATCCTAAAATATAAAACTTAATTTATTATATAGTGCTCAGAGATCCTCCCCCTTTCTGCAGCGAAATTTTACTTGCAACAAAATTCAAAATGATAAAATATTACAAAGAATTGAGGCATAATTACATTATAATTTTCAATTAATTATGATATATTTTAAATATGAAAATAATTCACTTGACCTAAAATGCTTTTATCTATGCCTAAGAAAGGGGTAAATTATATTATGCAGGGGCTAAATGGTCAACTTTCAATTTTATCAAAGTCAGATATTTCTCAAATCCATCAGACGAGCCTTGATATTTTAAAAGAAATAGGTATAAAAATGGAAAATGAGGCTCTTTTAGAAATGCTGGAAGAAAGAGGAGCCATAGTTGATTACACTAAACAAATTGTTAGAATTCCGAAATCTATGGTTGAAGAAGCTATTGAGAAAGCTCCTTCTAAGGTCATTTTGTATGGCAGAGAAGGTAAGCCTGACCTTCATTTAGAGGGCAAGAATGTCTATACAGGAACTGGAGGTACAGCCGTAAATATTTTTGATTTAGAGCAGGGAGAAAGAAGAGCAAGCAAGGCTAGAGATGTTGCTCTGACAGCCAGGCTAGTTGATAATTTGGCCAATATAGATTTTTTTGTTGTTCCTGTTTATCCGGATGACAGAGAAAAATTAGGAGCCGATGAGGCGAGGTTTTTAAATGCACTTTGCTATACCGGCAAACATGTAATGGGGGGAGTTTATACTGCCCGGGGTATTGAACGGGTTATTGATTTTGCCGAGGAAGTGGCAGGTTCAGCAGCTGAATTGAGAAAAAGACCTATAATTTCTATGATAACGTCGATTATCAGTCCTTTGAAAATGGAAAAAGATTATACCAAATACATGGAATATATTATTTCTAGAGGTGTTCCAGTTGTTGCTCCCCCAGCCCCGATTGCTGGTGCAACTTCCCCCCTCACTCTGGCCGGTTGCCTGGCCCAGTTAAATGCTGAAGCATTATTTGGAATTGTATTGGCCCAAAACATAGAAGCTGGAGCAAAGGTTTTATATGGAATAGTTCCTACAACAATGGATATGAGGACATCCAGTTTTCGCTTTGGCTCCATTGAATCGGGGTTGATGAATGCTGCTGGAGCTGAACTGGCACAATATTATAATTTGCCGGTATATAATACTGCCGGGGTAACTGATTCCAGAACTTCTGATATTCAGGCAGGCTATGAGAAGATGGGGGGGATATTGCTTTCTGGACTGGTAGGAGCTAATTTCATTCATGATGCTGCCGGTTTGCTGGATACTGGCCTGACAGTTGCTTATGAACAATATGTAATTGATAATGATATCTTAGGGATGGTCAAAAAAATTATTGCAGGTATAAAAGTTGATGAGGAAAGATTAGCTTTTGCAGATATTGAGGAGACTGGCCCTGAAGGTGATTTTATGACAGCAGCCACCACTTTGAAATTTTTACGTAGCGAATTTTATGATCAGGATATCTTTGTTGCTGAACGCTGGGAGGAATGGCAGAAAGAGGGGGCTAAAGATGGCGCTACCAGGGCTAAAGAAATAGCTCGAGATATTATTTATAATAATAAGTCTAAATATATCCCAGAAAGCATATTAGATAATTATCAAGGTTTAGATCCAGTGGAGGTGGCAGAAATTGAATAATTTAAGTCTAGGATTAAAAGCAGATGAATATCAACCTTTAAGTCCAAAAAATTTACAGGAAATGGATCAGGCAGTTAGAAAAATACTCTGCCAGACTGGTTTTGAAGTTCATTCTCAAAGGGCTAAGAAAATTTATCAAAGAGCGGGAGCAAAGGTTAGTGGGGAAATGGTCTATTTAACCAACAGTTTGATAGATAAGGCCCTAAAATCAGCACCATCCCAGGTAACTTTATATAGTAGAAATGGTGATTATGATCTTGAATTAAGCGATAATCAAGTACACTTTGGTACTGGAGGGACAGTTTTAAATGTTCTAGATGTAGATTCTGGCGAAAAAAGAAAAGTTAAATCAAAAGACTTAAATAACATTACCAGGCTTGTTGATTATTTAAGTAACATCCATTTTTATGTAATACCAGTATATCCAGAGGAGTGTAGCGATAATAATATTGACATAAATCGTTTTTATAGTGCCTTAAATAATACCAGAAAACACATCATGGGAGGGATTTATTCTAGCCAGGGGATTGAGGAAGTTATAGATTTAGGAGCTAAAATAGCTGGTGGGAAACAAAAATTACGTGATAAACCCTTTATCTCTTTTATAACCTGTGTTATGTCACCGCTCAAACTTGATAGAATTTATACGGATTTTCTATTGCAAATTGCTCGAGAAGGATTACCAGTAGCTATACCGGCTGAACCTCTAGCAGGAGGTACAGGGCCGGTTACTCTGGCCGGCAATATAGTTTTAATGGCTGCAGAATCACTGGCTGGAGTAGTTTTGACTCAATTGGCCAACCCTGGTTCTCCAGTTTTACTGGCTTCAACTGCCTCGGCAATGGACTTAAAACAGGCCGCTTATATAACAGGAGAAGTTGAGATGGGATTAATGCATGCTGGAATGGCCAAATTTGCCCAGTATTATGAACTTCCATTTTATGCAACAGCAGGAATGTCTGATAGCAAAATCCCGGATGTTCAGGCTGGTTATGAAAAGGCAATGACTGCTATGTTAACAGGGTTAGCAGGAGCTAATTTTATTCATGATGCAGCGGGGTTATTAGAATTTTGCACCACTGTAGCCTATGAACAGTATGTTATTGATGATGAAATAATTGGCATGGTTATGAGAGCAGTAAAGGGAATCGAAGTAAATGAGGAAACTATTGCTCGGGAAGTGATAGATAGAGTAGGGCCTGGCGAGCATTTTTTAGCTGACGAGCATACTCTTAATTATATGCGGCAGGAATATTATCAACCTAAGTTATCCGACAGGTTGCGCCGAGAAAAATGGGAAGAAGAAGGAGGTTTATCAGCCAGGGAAAGAGCCAGGGAAAAAGCCAAAAATATTTTATCCAGGCATGAGACTGAATATTTGGAGCAGTCCATTAAAGAATATGCGCAAAATAATTATGGTCATAAACTTTTGATTTAATAGTGAACTATAAATAATATAGCTCGAAAGGAGGGATTTGGTGGAAGTAATTCATTATATTTTCTACAGATCAGAAATGGTTCAGCGGTTGTTTTTTGAACACCTATTTTTGATTATTGTTTCTGTAGGCATAGCTATTATAATTGGAGTAAGTTTAGGTGTGTTAATAAGTTACTTTAAATTATTAGCTTCTCCAGTATTAACAGCCTGTCAGGTTTTGATGACCATTCCCAGTATTGCCATGTTGGGTTTATTATTGCCATTATCCGGGATTGGTTTTCAGACAGGAGTAATAGCCTTAATATTATATTCATTGCTGCCTATTGTTAGGAATACCTACTCTGGGATTGCAGAAATTGACAAAGCTATTATTGAATCAGCGCGGGGAATGGGTATGACAGATTTCAAAATATTATTTAAAATCAAGCTTCCCTTAGCCTTTCCGGTTATTATGGCTGGAATAAGAACCGCTACTGTAATGGTGGTCGGTATAGGAGCTATAGCTGCTTACATTGGGGCTGGTGGATTGGGCGAGTTGATTTTTAATGGGATTTCTCGCACCAATCAGCCAATGATTATTACTGGAGCTATTTTTATCTCTATAATAGCCATCTTTTTTGATTTATTATTAAGCTGGCTAGAGAAGCGTAAAACTATAAAATATTAGAAAAGATTACTGAAATAGTACAATCTCAGTTTATTAAAGTCAATAAACTGAGTTAAGGGGGATTTATATGATAAGATTAGATAATTTAACCAAGCATTTTCCCGGTCTTGAGCGTCCTGCAGTTGATGGTCTATCTTTAGAAATTAATAAGGGAGAAGTTTGTGTGCTGGTGGGTCCTTCCGGTTGTGGGAAGACAACTACTATGAAGATGATAAATCGCTTGCATGAGCCAGATGAAGGCGAAATTTATATTGAGGGTAAAAACACCAGGGAAATTAATGAAATTGATTTACGGCGGAGAATTGGCTATGTTATTCAAGAAATAGGTCTTTTCCCTCATATGACAATTGCTGAAAATATTGCCACAGTACCAAAAGAACTAAATTGGCCTTCAGAGAAAATCAAAAAAAGAGTTAACGAGTTGCTAGAATTAATGGGATTAAAACCAGCTATATATCGAGATAGAAGGCCTCCAGCCCTGTCGGGAGGGCAAAGGCAACGAGTAGGAGTAGCAAGAGCTTTAGCTGCTGACCCTTCAGTAATGCTGATGGATGAGCCCTTTGCTGCTGTGGATCCAATTACTCGAGCTCGATTACAAAATGAATTTTTGCGAATTCTAGAACAATTAGAAAAGACAATAATTTTTGTTACTCATGACATTAATGAAGCAATAAAAATGGGGGATAAAATAGCTGTTTTGCGGAAGGGAAAGCTGGTCCAACATTCAACCCCAGAAGAATTACTGGATGCTCCTGCCAATGAATTTGTGACTCAATTAGTAGGCAGAAATAGGTCAATTAAAAGACTTCATTTAATTAGAGTTGAGGATATAATTGCTGAAGATTTTGATAAGTATAGCGTAAAGCTAGATTGTAGTAGAGAAGTGATTGAGGAAAAATTAACTAAAAGTGAAATCGGGGCCTTAATGGTTGTAGATGAGCAGGGTTGTTTAGTTGGACGGGTTGACAATAGAAGTTTAAAGAAGAAGGGAGATAGTTCTGAAGAATTATACGATGAAATACATGATCAAGTTACAGCTGACTCAACATTAAATGATTCTTTATCAGTGATGCTTGAAAGTGGTGAAGGATATGTTCCTGTTGTAGATGAGAAGAGGGGAAATTTTAGAGATATAATAACTCTTCAGGATTTATTACAGGAAGTGAGGAATGAAGATGAACAATAACTTTTTAAAATTTATTTTAATCACTTTCATACTATTTTTGCTGGGAGCTTTATTAGTATTTTATGTAGTCGAAAATCCCACCGATAGCATGGTGGAAAGAACTCTTTCCCCGGATAATATCTGGAGAACTTTACGGGAGCATTTAATTATAGTAGGAGTGACCATGGCAGGTGCTTTAGCAGTAGGTATACCAGGAGGAATTTTGCTATCCCGTCCCCGATTTTATTATTTAGGGAAAGTATTTGAAAATATAGTTAATATAGGTCAGACAGTACCCAGCTTAGCTATCCTGGCAATATTTTATACAATTTTAGGCCTGGGATTTAATACAGCTGTTTTTGCTATCTGGCTCTATTCTATACTGCCAATTTTAAGAAATACCTTTGCTGGAATTACCAGTATAAGCGATGAAATAATAGAATCTGCTAAGGGAATGGGAATGAAAAACTGGAGGATTTTATCGAGAATTGAACTTCCTCTTGCCGCCCCAATAATAGTGGCTGGGATTCGAACAGCTGTAGTAATTAATGTTGGTACGGCTACTCTGGCGACCTTTATTGGCGCTGGTGGTCTGGGAGATTTAATAGTAACAGGACTTTCAATAAGAAGAGATATGATAATTGTCACAGGAGCAGCTTTAAGTGCTTTATTAGCTATTTTATTGAGCTTTTGGATTGAGCAGTTAAAATCCTATTTGGTTAAATGGTGATAAAATAATATTTTATCTTTTTAACTTAAATCAACTTTTAATTCCAAAAGGAGGGTTATATTAATGAAAAAGTTTAATGGTAAAACTGGCAGTTTGATGGTGGTTGTTATTTTGTTTGCTATGTTCTTTGGTTGGACCTGGCAGGCTTTAGCTGAAGATCCAGTTACAGTTGGCTCAAAAGAGTTTACCGAACAGTTAGTTTTAGGCCAATTGACAATTGAAATGCTGGAAGCAAATGGGATTCCAACAGAAGATGAAACTAATCTGGGGGGAACAGTTATTTTACGAGAAGCTCAAGAAGAAGGGGAAGTTGACTTAGCCTGGGAGTATACTGGAACTGGCTTGATCACTCATTTAGGATTTGAAGATCCAATAACTGATCCTGAAGAAGCCTACGAGGTAGTTAAAGAAGAAGACTATGAAAATAACGATTTAATCTGGTTAGATTATGCCCCTATGAACAATACCTATACAATCATGATGAGAGAAGAAGATGCAGAAGAGTTAAACATTGAAAGCTTATCAGATTTAGCAGCAGCCATTAACGAAGGAGTTGAGGCTCCAGAACCTGGTCAATGGCTTTTTGCCACCAATCATGAGTATTCTGTAAGAGAGGATGGTTATCCAGGTTTAACTGAACATTATGATTTCTATTTTGAAGGAACCCAAATAATGGATGAAGGGATTATTTATGGTGCTTTACGAGAAGGTGATGTTGCCTTAGGTATGGGGTTTGCCACTGATGGTAGAATAGATGGCTTTGATTTGTTGACATTAGAAGATGATAAATATTACCATCCAGTTTATAATGGAGCCCCGGTCGTCAGAGCAGAAATACTAGATAAATATCCCGAGATAGAAGAAGTTCTTATGCCACTAATAGAATTATTGGATGATGAAACCATGCAGCAGTTAAATGCAAAAGTAGATATCGATGGTTATGAACCTGATGAAGTAGCAGTTGAGTTTTTGGAAGAGGAAGGGTTAATTTAAACAATAATTAGATATCATTAAGAATTTTAAAAAGAGGTTAGTTGGTTTGAAGTTAATACAGGGCAGTTATTTGCCATCCTAAAGTTTGGTTTTTAGAGAACAATCTTTAGGGTGGCAAATTATTTTATTGAGCTAGGAGGATTTAACTTGAAACTTCATCGTAAGCAATTAGTGGAATTAGTTAATATGATTAAAAATAAAAAGATAAAACCAGCTGAAATTATATTATATTTTCACAAAAGAATTGTAAAATTAAATCCGATTATAAAGGCATTTTTAGCTTTTACAAGAGAGGAAGATTTACAAAATTCAGTTGATGATATTGACGGGAAATTACCTGGCATTCCTATTGGAATAAAAGATAATATTAATACCAGCATTTTTCCTACCAGCTGTGCTGCAAAAATTGAATCTAATATTGAGGAAAAGTACAATGCTTTTGCAGTTGAAAAAATTTTAGCAGAAGGAGGGGTAATAGCAGGGAAAACCAACTTAAACGAATTTGGAATGGTTCCTCCCAACTACCAGGATAGTTTAATTACTACTTTAAACCCCTGGAATTTAGCACATATACCAGGAGGTTCCAGTAGTGGTTCTGCAGCAGCAGTTGCGGCAGGATTAATCCCTGCTTCACTGGGTACAGATACAGGAGGTTCAGTTAGAATACCAGCAGCCCATTGTGGTTTGGTAGGCTTTAAGCCAACTTATGGCTTAATATCTCGCTGTGGAGTAGTAGCCTTTGCCCCAACATTGGATCAAATTGGACCTATAACCAAAAGTGTTGCAGATGCAGCCTATTTAATGGATATTATTGCTGGATATGATGTACAGGATCCCTTGATGTCAAAAACCCCTGAAATTAGCTTTACTGATAAAAAAAAGCTAGATGATTTTCTAGGTGTTAAATTTGGTTTGCCAGCAGATTCCTTAAATAATAAAGTTGCAAATAGTACCAGAGCAAAGATTAAAGAGCTTGCCAATAAAATAACTGATCTGGGTGGAGAAATAGTTGATATTAATCTACCTGATGTTGAAATAACTAAAATAACCTATTATATCATTGCCCAATCAGAGGTTTATCAGGAACTGACAGATAAAATCCCAAAAAACAAAGGTCTTTGTTCAAAAAAAGATGGCTTATCAAATAGGATAAATTTATCTAACAGTAACATGCTTAGCAAAGAGACTAAAAGGAGAATACTTATTGGAGGGTTTGTTCAGCAAAATAAATTTTTATATTCTCAAGCCCTAAAGGTCAGAACAAAAATTATTAATGAATTTAATGATGTTTTTAAAAAATGCGATTTTGTTCTAACTCCAACTACACCGTACCCTGCTGAGGAAATAGCAAATAAGAGAAAGGTTGTATCTGAATATACAAAACCTGATTTTACTACTATGGCTAATATAACTGGCAGGCCAGCTATAACATTGCCGGTGGGTTTGTCTGAGGACAATCTGCCAATTGGAGCACAATTACTTGGAGATTATTATGCTGATGCAAAATCAATGCAAGTTGCTGAGAATTTAGAAGAATTACTTTCTTTTTCTGAAATACGGAAAGAGCAATTGGCTCTATTTTAAAATTATTTGGCTAAAATATCGATTAAAATAATATATTAGCAGGACTCCCAATTTTATTGGAGAATAAAAAATAATAGCTATAATTTAGGATTAAAAACAAAGTTAAGCCAAATTAATATATTGATTTTTCTAAAAAAATAGCTTAAAGTTGGGAGTAATATAAATGTTTGGGAAAATAAAAAAAGTTATCAACAAGGTTATTAGATTTTTAGCAGGAATTTTCTCTAAAGTTCTTAAACCTAAAAAAAAGAAAAAAAAGATAACGAAAAGCAAATTTGCTGACGATAATTTTCTAGGCTATGAATGTCAGAATTGTTATGCCTTCTTTGCGAAAGAGAACTTTGGAGAAAAAGTTGATTGGACAACTGCCATAAAAATTGAATTAGCTTACCAGAAATACTCAGATGAATATCAGAAGTACAAGCCTCAGCTTGAAAATCCAGCTACGGAAACAACCTCATACTGTCCTAATTGTAGTGAGGGCCGGGAGGATATTCGCAAATTTTCTTTGATATATAAAAATGAGACAGATATTGAAGAATTGCAAGAAAAAAATATCATTGAAGAAGATAGAGGCGATATTAATATTTCTGATAACAATTATTAGCTTAAGATAAAGGGCAGTATTTAAGGCATAGCCCACATCTTTTACCCTTTTTTTCACACTGAAGACAGAGATTTTTTTGATATTCAGCAGTTCCATTCTGGGATCTGCTGATTATTTTTTTAGCAGGGTGTAGTATAAAATCACCTAAAATATTATTAATATTATGAAATAAATTAAATATATTACATAATCATGATAATAAATATTTAAAAATAGAGGAATATTTTGCTTATTGCAGAATATTAATATTAATATTGCTAAATTTAATCTTGGCGTGCAGTCTTATTTAGATTAGAGAAGTTGGAAAAAGAATTGGTTCTATAAATAAACAAAGGAGGAGTTAATAATGTTCAAGAAAGCTTTTGTGATTATGTTGGCAATCGCAGTAATGTTTCTTTTCTCTAGTGGGGTTATGGCTGAGACCTATGTTGTAGGCACCAGTGCCGGTTTCCCGCCCTTTGAGTATATTGAAGATGGAGAAATTGTCGGCTTTGATATTGATTTGATGGAGGCTATAGCTGAAAGTCAGGGTTTTGAACTTGAATGGACTGATATCAGTTTTGATTCTCTTATTCCTGGTTTGAATGCCGGGACCATAGACATCGTTGCTGCTGGAATGACTATCACCGATGAGAGGGCAGAGGTGGTAGACTTCACTGAGCCATATTTTTCAGCCAATCAGGCTCTGTTGGTTAGAGAAGGTAGTGAGATGAATGTTACTGTTTTATATGGAGACCATAACTTAGCAGTCCAGACGGGAACAACTGGCGACCTATGGGTGGAAAGCAATCTTCAGGACCCTGGCATTCTCACTGGCAATGTTACTCATTTTGATACCTTTGTTCTGGCAGTCCAGGATTTAATTGCTGAAAGAGTTGATGGGGTTGTGTTGGATACTCCGGTGGCAAGAAGATATGCTGCCGATAATCCAGTGGAAATGGTAGCTGAAATTGTTACCGGTGAAGAATATGGTTTAGCCGTAGCTTCAGGAAATACCGAGCTGTTGGATAAATTAAATGCTGGTCTAGAAGATGTAAAAGAAAGCAGTGTTATGAATGAGTTGTTGGAAAAACACTTTTAAACAAGTTTAGTAATGGACCTAACAGGGCAGAGGAAAAATGCTGTCCTGTCTGGTCCTTTTGTATTTGGTTTATTTCTTGCTATTATCTACTTTTAACTAAAGAAATAGGTGATTTTTATGTCAGCAAGGCTTGAATTGATTAGACGCTCCCTACCAGCTTTATTGGGAGGGACTGTCATTACTATACAAATGACGGTTTTAATTCTTCTTTTTGGAGTTTTTTTTGGCCTGATCTTTGCCTTTGGCCAGGTCTATGGTAACAAGCCAATTCGCTGGTTTGTCAATATTTATGAGAAACTCTTTCGCAGCATTCCCGAACTGGTGTTATTGTTATTGGTTTTTTACGGGCCTCCCAGTATAGGAATCAGGATTAGCCCCTTTAATGCTGCTGTCTTGGGGTTAAGTCTCCGGGCCACTGCTTACATGTCCCAGATATTTCGAGGTACTTTTAAATCAGTGGGCTCTGATCAAATCACTGCTGCCTATTCTCTGGGGATGGGAAAGTATAAGACCTTTTTATTTGTAATCTTACCTCAGGCCATACGAGTTTTCATTCCGCCCTTTGCCAACGAGTATGCCATCATTTTAAAGGATACCTCTTTAGCGTATGCTCTTGGAGTTGCTGAGCTGCTTAGACAGGGCCAGTATATTATTGCAGTCGCATATGATCCTCTGACAATCTTCCTGGTCATTGCAGTAATATATTTTATTCTAACTTTTGGAGTAACGAGACTTTTAAAACTGCTGGAAAATAAATTGAAAATACCAGGAATAGGAGTTGAGATAGGCTGATGGAAGATAAGAATAGGTCATTACTAAATATTATAGATTTAAAAAAGAGTTTTGGTGATAATCTAGTCTTAGATGGAATTTCCTTTTCTCTTGACACAGGCGAAAATAAAGTAATTATTGGCCCCAGTGGCACGGGGAAAAGCACGGTTTTGAATTGCGTTAATAGGCTGGTTGTTCCTGATGGAGGAGAGATCTGGTTAGAAGATACTGAAATAATTTCCTGTAACAATATTAACGAAATCCGGCAGGAGATAGGTTATGTTTTTCAGGGCTTTGGTCTTTTTCATCATTTAACTGCTCTGCGAAATGTTATGCTTGGTCTCATCAGGGTGAAAAAAGTCCCTAAAAAGGAAGCCAAAGAACAGGCTATAGCCAAATTGGAACAGGTAGGATTACTTGATGTGCTTGATTCCTACCCTGCTCAACTCTCTGGTGGTCAAAAACAACGGGTAGCTATTGCTAGAGCTCTTGCTATGGAGCCGAAGTTGATGCTCTTTGATGAACCCACCTCAGCTTTAGATCCCGAATTAATTGGAGAAGTTTTGAATGTCATGAAAAATCTGGCCCGGGAGGGCATGACTATGCTGGTTGTTACTCATGAAATGGGTTTTGCCCGGGCGGTATCCGATGAGATTATCTTTATGGAAAAGGGCAAAATAGTGGAGAAATCTTCTCCGGAAAAAATGTTTAAACAGCCTGAGAATCCTCGCACCAGAGAATTTTTATTTAAACTTGATGAGCTTTATGGTAAAGGTGGTGAGGAATAATTGTTAGAGGTACTGACTGAATTTATGATAATAGACATCTTTGTGCGAAATTTTGGCCGGTTCATGTCTGGACTTAGATTTACTATTACCTTAACTTTAGTAGTTATGTTTCTTGGTACTATTCTGGGAGTGATATTGGCCTTAGGGAGAAGTTATGGTATTAAACCTATTTCCTGGTTCTGCACCGCTTATATTGAAATCATAAGGGGCACCCCTATGTTGGCGCAGCTTTTTATTTTATACTTTGCTCTTCCTGCCTATGGAATCCGCTTATCTGCGGTAGCTGTAGCCTACCTTGGTTTTACTTTAAATTGTGCTGCCTACCAGGCTGAGTATACCAGGGTCTCAATTGAATCAGTGGGAGCTGATCAGTATAAATCTGCTTATTCTCTGGGAATGAAACGCTGGCAGACTATCCTTTTTATTGTTCTGCCACAGGCTGTTCGATGGTCAATTCCTGCCTGGACCAATGAATTTATTTATATCTTAAAATATACTTCATTAGCCTATATAATCGGAGCGCCAGACTTAATGACCCAGGGCAAATTCATTGCCAGCAGAAATTATCAGTTTTTCCGAGTTTACCTTATTGCTGCTATTATTTATCTTATAATTGTCTTGCTCTCGACTTGGATAATTGATAAAATTGAAAAGAAATTCAAAATTCCTGGCTTTGGTTAATCTGGATTTCTTCTAGCAATTTTCATTTAAATTAGCAATAAAAAACCCCAGAATTAATTAGCTATTATAGTTAGCTATTAACTCTGGGGTGGGTTATCAATTATCTTTTAAAATTCATCCGGTTGTTGGCCAATCTCCACTACCACTAGCTGTGGTTCGCCAGCTCTTTCGATATGGAGCATTATTTCATCTCCAACCTCCTGTTCAGATATCTTGTTAGCAAAATCATCGATGGAAGTAATGGGGTCGTCATCAACCTTAGTTACCACATCATAAGTCTCTAGACCGGCATCTTCAGCAGGACTATCACTGATGACATCCATGATGATTATTCCTTCTTCAGCTTCTATACCGAGATGTTGGGCGACATCCGGGGTTAATTCCTGATAGTATACTCCTACCCAGGGCATTCTTACTTCTCCGTGTTCTTCTATATCTTCCAGGGCAAATTTCACTTCATTTACCGGGATAGCAAAACCTATTCCCTGGGCTTGCATGGCTACTGCGGTGTTTATCCCTATAACTTCTCCATCGATATTCAGCAGTGGACCGCCGCTATTTCCCGGGTTAATTGCAGCATCAGTTTGAATGAGGTTCTGATAATGTCTAATACCTTCTTGAGTGGGTACATTAATAGGACGTCCTAAAGCACTGACCACTCCGGTGGTGACAGTGTGTTCAAATCCCAGGGGATTACCTATAGCAATTGCCCAATCTCCCTGCCTGATTTCCTCTGAGTCCCCTAATGGCAGGGGAGTAAGTTCTTCATCTTCGTCAACTTCTAATTGCAAAATTGCCAGGTCCAGGTTTTGGTCAGACCACAGAACTTCGGCATCGCGACTTTCTTCTTCACCTTTGATGGTAACAGTCACTTTATCGGCGTTAGCGACTACATGCTCATTAGTGACTACATAACCTTCTTCAGAAGCTATAAACCCGGACCCAAAGCCTTCCCGTGGCTCAGGGTCTTCCTCAAATTCATCAGGAAAAAAGAATTCAAAAAAAGGATCTCTTTCAAAGGGCTGCTCTTCTGCCATATCTACCTCAGTTTCAGTAGAAATCATAGCCACCCCATCTTCTGCTTCACTGGCAATATCAGCGATTATGTTCCTGTTATCTTCTGGGATGACTCCTTCCTGGGCAGATAGTGCAGGTGAAATAGCAATTGCTAGACTGAAGATTAGAATAAAGGATAGTAGATAAATATGAGTATTAGCAATTTTGGAGCTCAGATTTTTGGCCTTATTTTCTTTCGCAAATGATATTATCACTATTTATCACTCCTTCCAAATGTATTGTAAAGAAACAACTTTAATAAATCTATGTTGTTTTTTTAAAGAAATTTAAAAGGTTAACTTCAGGGTTGATTGGTTAAAGCATCTAGAGTAGAATTTAAGTTGATTTGCTTTACAACTTAAATTATATTATAATGATTTGAGCAAGTCAATCTATCCTTTGATATTGATTTTACACAATATAGTTTACTTTTTTTAAAGTATTAAAAGTATTTCCAATTTAGGGTTGTTATATATGGGTAAATCTAGAGATAAAACTCAATCTAAATCGCAGTCTAAATTATCTCCAGCCAGCTTAAAGGCCAAAATAGCAGCTGAATTTCCTGAGCTGGCCTTTGAATTTCGTCCCAGAGTAACTTCAACCAACGCTCTATTAAAGGAGCAGGCTACTAATATTGACAGAGATAAAATTTTGTTAGCTGCTGAGCAGACTGCCGGACGCGGCAGATTAAACCATGCCTGGAGTTCTCCAGCAAATCAGGGTCTTTATTTTTCCATATTATTGTCTCTCAATATTGAGCCAGAAAAGACTCCTTTTGTGACTGGCATAGCAGCCTTATCTTTATATAAAACCCTGCGGAGTCAGGGTTTTCCAGTAGAGATGAAGTGGCCCAATGATATTCTTTTAAAGGGGAAGAAAGTTGCTGGTATTTTAGCTGAAGCCATTAATAGCAGGGAGGAAAACCAGGAGAAAAATAAAGAAACAGAACTGCAGGAAACTAGCTCAACTAAAAACCAACCCCCTAAAGTAATCGTGGGGATAGGCTTAAATACAGTTAGAACTGATTTTCCTGAAGATTTAGGCAAGAAAGCGACCTCTCTTAAAAAATACCTGTTGGAAGACAGAGTTTCCTTTGATTCAGGTGATTCAGAAAAAATTCTTTTAAATTTTTTATCTCAATTTTACTACCAACTGGAAAAATATCAGCAGGGCCAGGAGAGAGAAGTAGTAGCTCAATGGAAAGAAACCTTAAACCTTTTAGGACGAAAAATAACCATTGCCACAAAAGATGAGACGATTACCGGGCAGGTTAAAAATGTCACTGAGCGAGGGGAGCTAATTTTGATTACCGCCAGGGGAGAAGAGAAAAAGTATTGGTCTGGCGAGATCACCATTAAAAAAGGATAATATCAGCAGCAAAGCGGGGTTGCTGAATTGAGGGGTTGTTTTAAATGCTTATGAGTTTTGATATTGGCAATTCTAATATCTTTATTGGGCTGCATGAAGATGGGCTTTCTGAGCATCTTAATGCTAAAGGAAAGACTAATCAAGCCAGCAAAAAAATTAATAGTCAGGGCAAACTGGTCCATACCTGGAGAGTTACCACTAAAATAAGCAGAACTGCTGATGAATACAGAATTCTGATAAAAAATCTATTATCAACCCTGGCTAAAGATTCTCAGTGGTCAGCCCAGGATCTTAACTTTTCTCTTCTAAATAATGCTGTGATCTCCAGTGTGGTTCCGGATACCGGAAAGCGGCTTAATGAAGTTATGGAAAAGATGATCAGTGGGAATTCACTGGTGGTCAGACCTGGGGTAAAGACTGGCATGAATATCAAATTAGAAAATCCCAGGGAAGCAGGCTCAGACCGAATAATAAATGCCGTTGGTGCCTATCAAAAATATAACACTTCCTTAATAATTGCAGATTTTGGCACAGCTACAACTTATTCAGCCATCTCATCCCGGGGAGAATATTTAGGAGGAGCAATAGCCCCTGGTTTATCGGTGGCCATAGAAGCTTTGTTTGACCGAGCGGCCAAATTGCCCCAGGTGGAGATAGATTCGCCTGAAAATATAATCGGCAAAAATACCACTGAAGCCTTAAAATCAGGGCTCATCACCGGGCAGGTTGCCCAGGCAGAAGGAATGATAGCCAGATTCAAAGAGAAACTTTCTCTCCTAGAGAAAGAAAAATATAAAACCTTGTCAGAAATAACTGTTTTAGCAACTGGTGGTTTAGCTCACCATATCACTCCAGAGACAGATAGTTTTGACTATGTTGAACCTAATCTTTCCCTATTAGGTTTATATCATATAGCAAAATTAAATGGGCTGGCAGAGTAAAAGAGCTAAGGTGATGATATATGCTTAATTTAGATGGCTTAAAAATAAATAGCCAGGTCTTTGTTGCCCCTATGGCCGGGGTGACTGATTATCCCTACCGGCAAATCTTAAGAGAATTTGGCGCAGAAGTTTTATTTACCGAGATGGTTAGCAGCCAGGGCCTGGTACAGGGCAATAGACGTACCAGGAAACTAATTCATTTTAATCGCCAGACAGGTGTAGAAGAGGGCAAGATTGGCGTCCAGCTTTTTGGCGCTGATCCTGATATAATGGCAGAAGCAGCAACTATAGTTGAAGCGGAGTATCAACCAGACCTTATTGACATAAATATGGGCTGTCCAGCCCGCAAAATTGTTAACTCTGGTTATGGCTCTGCCTTACTGCAAAAACCAGCTAAAGCTGCCAGAGTCACAGAAGCTGTGGTCCAGGCGGTTAACCTTCCAGTAACTGTAAAGATTAGGCTGGGCTGGGATGAAGAGAACATCACCGCCGATGAGATAACTGAAGCGGCAGTTGAAGCAGGAGCCAGCGCAGTAGCTATTCATGGCCGGACCAGAAAACAATTTTACAGTGGAGAAGCCGACTGGCAGGCAATTGCCAGGATAGCAAGCTCCTGTGAAGTTCCTGTTATCGGCAATGGTGATATTTTCTCGGCTGAAGATGCCCGGGAGATGTTAGCTGAAACTTCCTGTGCTGGAATAATGTTAGCCCGTGGGATTCAAGGCAATCCCTGGTTGGTTAAAGAAAGCAGGGTTTTCCTGGAGGAAGGCAAAAAACTTACTCCCCCGGGGGCAGGTGATAAAATAAGTATTGCCCTAAAACATTTAGATAAAGCAATAGAATTTTATGGGGAAAAGAAAGCTATACCCTTAATGCGCAAGCATTTAGCCTGGTATATTAAAGGGTTATCCCATGCCAGCAAAGTCAGAAACAGGATAAACAAAATGGAGCAGCAGCAAGATATGCGCAATTTATTATTGAACTATAAAAACTATCTGGAGGATTAAAATTATTTCCTGCTTTTTAGCTCAGATATCTTGACATTATTATTTCCATAATTTATAATTGAAAATAATTGGAATCAGCTTATCAAACGTTGAGGCTGCCAATTTTTTTATATTCTTTTATTATATAATAAACAGGACTAAATTTTTTAAAGGAGTATTAAACTATGACAGAAGAAATTTTATTAACAGAAGAAGGTTATGAAAAGTTAGAAGAAGAGCTAGAACATTTAACTACAGTTAAACGCCGTGAAGTCGCCAAAAGAATCAAAGTGGCTAGAGATTTTGGGGATATCAGTGAAAACTCTGAGTATGATGAAGCCAAAAATGAACAGGCCTTTGTGGAAGGTCGCATAAAAAAGTTAGAGAATATGCTATCAAAAGCCCGGGTAGTTAAGAAAGACGAAGTAGATGAACACACTGTTAATCTTGGCACTAAAGTTGAATTAGAGGACCTGGATACTGGAGAAATATATAACTATACTATCGTCGGCAGTGCTGAAACTGACCCCTTAAATTGTAAAATTTCCAATGAATCTCCCATTGGCAAGGCCATTATTGGTCATACTATTGGTGATTGCATTGAAGTTTCTACACCTGAGGGCAAGACAGAATATGAAATTATTTCTATCAAAAAGGACTAATATTATCAGTAGAGTATAAACATTGGAGGAGTTATCTATAATGAGTGAAACAGAAAATAAGGAAAATAATGACTCACAAAGCAAATTAGAAGAGCTAAACAAATTACAGGCAGAAAGACGGCAGCATCTTCAGGAATTAATGGAAAAGGGAATTGATCCCTTTGGTGAGAAGTATCCAGCTGAAAATAAGGCTCAGGAGATTAAAGATAATTTTGCTGAGTTTTCGGGCCAAAATGTTAGTCTATCAGGAAGATTAATGGCAGTTCGCAGCCATGGCCGGGCCAGCTTTGCTGACTTACAGGACCTTAGCGGCAAGATTCAGCTTTACTTCCGTCAGGACGAGGTAGGGGAAGAACAGTATGAGTTTTTTCAAGATCTTGATATAGGAGACATTATTGGTCTCGAAGGAGAAGTCTTTCAAACAAATAGAGGCGAAGTTTCTGTTAAAGTAACTGATTTCACCTTCCAGACTAAAGCATTGCGTCCCTTGCCTGAAAAATTCCATGGCTTACAGGATAAGGAGTTGAGGTATCGGCAGCGATATCTTGATTTGATAGTTAATCCTGAGGTTAAGGAGACTTTTATTAAACGCAGTGAGATAATTAAAGAGATCCGCAACTATCTGGAAGAGCAGGGTTTTCTGGAAGTTGAAACCCCTATGATGCATCCAATTGCTGGAGGAGCTAGTGCCCGCCCCTTTATAACTCACCACAATGCTCTAGATATTGACCTCTATCTTCGTATTGCGCCAGAACTTTATTTGAAGAGGTTAATTGTTGGTGGTCTAGAAAAAGTTTTTGAAATCAATCGTAATTTCCGTAATGAAGGCATGTCTTATAAGCATAATCCTGAATTTACGATGATGGAACTTTATCAGGCCAATGCTGATTATAATGATATGATGGAGTTAACTGAAAATATGATTGCTTCCGTGGCCCAAAAGGTATTGGGCTCCACAACCGTTGAATATGAGGGGCAGGAGATTGATCTGACAACTCCCTGGCGGCGAATGACGATGCTAGAGGCCGTTGAGGAGTATACAGGGATAGATTTTTCTGCAATCGAAGAGGACGATAAAGCCCGAGAGGCAGCAACAGAACTTGGCCTGGAAATAGAGGACTCTGCTAGCTGGGGTGAGGTCTTAAACCAGGTTTTTGAAGATAAAGTTGAAGAGAAACTGATTCAGCCTGTCTTTATTAAAGACTATCCTATTGAAGTTTCTCCTCTGGCTAAAAGAAAAGATGACGATGATAGGCTCACCTATCGTTTTGAACCCTTTATCTGCGCTCGCGAAATGGGTAACGCCTTTACTGAGCTCAATAACCCCATTGAGCAGGAAAAAAGATTTGCCGCTCAGGTTTCCAAACGAGAAACTGGTGATGAGGAAGCTCATATGATGGATGAAGATTATATTCGCGCTCTAGAATATGGTATGCCTCCTACAGGTGGGCTGGGGATTGGGATTGACCGTCTGGTAATGTTATTGACCGATGCAAGCTCGATCAAAGATGTCATCTTATTTCCCACCATGCGTCCGGAAAAATAACAGGAGTCTGATCGCAATTTAATTGGATTAAAATCTTGGCAGGAGGTTTTTCAATGCAAAGTTTTAATATCCAAACCAATGATAAATGTGAGTTAATTGATATTACCAGCAAGATATCCAGTGTTATTACCAGAGAAGGTTGGGAATCGGGAATTTTGGTGATCATGATTCCCCACACTACTGCAGCTGTGACCATTAATGAAAGCGCTGATAAAACTGTCCCCCGGGATATTTTAACCCGGATAAATAAAACCATTCCCTTCCAGGGGGATTATCAACATTTAGAAGGAAACTCACCAGCTCACATTAAATCTTCCTTATTTGGCTGTGACCAAACGGTACTGGTGGAAAATAATAAACTTTCTTTAGGAACCTGGCAGGGCATATTTTTCTGTGAGTTTGATGGTCCCAGAACCAGAAAAGTCAATCTGAAATTCATCGCTGAATGAGAGAAGGTTAAATTAAATTACAACAATAACTTGTATTTAACCTGGCAAAGAAATTTTAAAGAAAAAAAGCAAAATCACCCTTGACAGACCTGTCTTTTGTTGATATTATTAAAGAGTCGCACACAACAATACAGATTAAATTTTACAGCAAACTTTACTGTTAGAAATACCATAATCAAGCCAATCTAATTTACAAGATTAACGAGATTCAATCAACGAGAGAACTTTGAAAAGTGGATAGTATGAAGAGAGAAAAGCAGGCGGAATATAATTTAAGCGTTAGCGAGAGATTTTGAGATATTGAAGGAGAGTTTGATCCTGGCTCAGGACG
>PWEJ01000075.1 GCA_003553485.1 Halanaerobiaceae bacterium
CACAGCCATCAAGAAACCAGCAAGTAAAGCTCCTGCAGCCATCTTTCCCTTTGGCGACGGCTTTTTTTTGTAGTTATATTCAGGGTCAGCCAGATATATACTGCCAAAGGCCGGCAAAAAGAACCCGGGGATTAAAAGCAAGATAAAATTGACGGTAATGCTGTTTCCCCAGACTCTAAATTCTGTCTGATAACCTAAATGGCGGGCAATTATAACTTCCATCAACTCATAGATTAAAATGTGTAGTGTCAATAAAATAAGCATCAACCAAAAGCTTATTCCTCTCCCGCGTAAAGCCCACCAGCCAAAAAAGGATAAAGCCAGCAGGGTAAAACCTATTTCTAATGGAGAAAATTTTATCGCAGGAAGTCGTTTATTGGCGTTTTTCACCAGCATAAAATGACCTATCTCTTTGAAATATAAACTCTTGAACCAAAATTCAAAGGCTTTCCAGCCCCAGAGAGCCAGCTGCTCCCTCAAACTGAGATAGTAATAATCTTGGCGGTGAAACATCTTCCAGGAGGGTGAATTATAGCCATCTACAAAGGCTACATATTCTTTAATGCCCCTTTGCTCGAAATATGCTTCTGAACTCTTTAATAATTGAGGTCCCAGACCCTGTCCTGTGGCTTCAGGTATGAGAAATATAAAGTCTACTAAACCAACCTGGTGGCTGCCAAGGTTAACCACACTCAAAGCTGAACCGCCGACTATATCCCCCTCCTGTTCCGCCACCAGCACCTTTAGTCTATTAGATAAATATAATACTCTAAATAAAACATAGATTATATAGGAAAAACTTCTGCGAGCAGCATTGATAACTAAATCTTTCTCATACTCCTGCATCATCCTGATATTAATATCATCTTGCGCCATTTTTAGTTCCCTCAAATCAGCTTAAAAATTTCAGGCTATCTCTAATGCTATTTTCATCATATCAGTAAAGGTTTTTTCGCGGTCAGCAGAACTGGTCTGTTTGCCTGATACTATTGAATCACTAACGGTAAGTATGGAAAGAGCCTGAACATCAAATTTAGCGGCCAGAGTATAAAGCTCAGCTGACTCCATCTCCACAGCTAAGGTGCCATACTCCTGCCAGACCTCAAACCACTGCTCATCGTCACTGTAAAAATCATCACAGCTTAAAATATTACCAACCAGCGGGTTAATATCAAGTTCTAAGGCCTCTTTATAGGCCTTCCTTAAAAGGTCAAAATCTGCCGTGGGAGCATAATCTAAACCGGAAAACCTTATTTCATTCATCTTAGAATTAGTAGAGGCGCTCATGGCTAAAATAATATCTCTTAATTTGGCCTTCTTTTGTAAGGATCCACAGGAACCGACTCTTATTAACTTTTTTACTCCATATTCTTGAATAAGTTCATTGGCATAAATAGAAAGAGAGGGCATGCCCATTCCTGAGCCCTGGGTCGATACTTTTTTGCCCTTATAAAATCCGGTATAGCCATACATTCCCCGAACTTCGTTATAACATTCAACATCTTCCAGAAAATTTTCAGCGATATATTTTGCCCGCAGAGGGTCACCAGGAATTAATACAGTTTCAGCAATTTCACCTTTTTCCGCTCCAATATGAACAGTCATGAATATAACCTCCAATTTTATTGTTTTTTAGTAGTCCTTTAATCTTTGAAAAATCTCTTTTACTGACAGAATTTCTGATATTTTTTCTATTCCAGCTCCAGTAAAGTATAAGCCTTTTTCTGGCTCGCCAGCCTTACCGGCCAGCAAGGCCTCTCTAACACAGAAACTTTTACTGCATTTTTTCAGGCAATCAAGGCATTTTTCTGGTGCGGGAGCTTTATCAGCTAAAATTTGTTCCACCAGGGGAGTTTTTATAGCTCTAGCTGGCATTCCTACTGAACTCATAATCTTAACTATATCTTTAGAGCTAGCTTTAACACATAACTCTTTAAAATAATCTGCTACACTGGATTCCTGGGAGGCCAGAAAGCGGGTGCCTAACTGCACTCCATCTGCTCCTCGGTCAAAGGCATCCTTAACATCGGCCGGAGTAACAATATTACCGGCTGATATAATAGGAATAGATACCTGGTCTTTTATTTTGGCTAAAAGATCGGCTGCCTCCTCATCGGTGCCCAGATGACCTCCAGCATCACCACCTTCTACTACAATAGCTGCTGCTCCCAGCCTTTCAGAAATTTTAGCCAGCTTCAAGGAAGAGACTATCGGCACTATAGGTGTTTCGCTCTCCTTACCCAGGCTAAACATATCCCGGGAAAAACCTGCTCCAGAGACTATCAGGTCTATTCCCGAGGCTAAAGACTGCTTAATTAACTTCAAAAAATCTGAAGCTGCAAACATTATATTGACTCCAATAATACCATCTGTTTTATCTCTGGCTCTGGCTATCTCTGTCTTTAATTCTTCTGCTGTAATAGCTGTGGCCGCTATCAGGCCGATTCCACCTGCCTCCGCAACGGCAGCAGCTAACTCAGCCATTGATACTTTTATAGCCATACCACCCTGGATAATAGGAAATTCCGGTGATAAATCGGCAATTTTCAATTTGGGAAAATTAATTATACTCACCTCACAAATTATCTTAGAGCATTTTTATATACAAAGTTGACATTATCATTATATTACATCAGTTTTATTATTACAATTATATAGCTGTTAAAAATTAGCCATAATTTAGTTCATGCTTTTCTGCTGAATAGATTTAAGCTTATAAGCTTTCATTATATCAGAACGAGTTAAAATCCCCACCATCTCTCCCTGCTCCATAACGACTAAACGGCCAATATCAGCTTTAGACATCTTGATAAAGGCATCAAAAAGGGGTTCATCAGGCTTGGCAGTTATAACCTCGCAGGTCATTATTTCTTTTATGCTTTGACGCTCTTTATCTTTAATCTCTATTTTATCAGTATCTTCCATGGTAACACAACCAATCAGTTCTCCCTCTTCGTTGATCACAGGGTAACCGGTGTGCTTTTCTTTGATCATTAACTCCAATAATTCCTGGATGGTAATATCTTGCTTGACTGCTATGACTTCCTCGCTCATCAAATCCGCTACAGTGAAGTCAGAAAAAGCATCTCGTAATTGATTAATCTTATATTCCTGATTGGCACTAATATAAATAAAAAAGGCTATCAGAACTAATAAAATTTGACCATAAAGCAAGCCGACAAAACCAAAGAAAAAAGCAAAAGTTTTGCCAATAAAAGTAGCAATCTGCGTTGCCCGAAGATGAGAAGTTTTGCTGGCTATCAGAGAGCGCAATATTCTTCCTCCATCTGAAGGGAAAGCCGGTAACAGATTGAACAAAGCTAAGAATATATTAATATATCCTAGATAATATACTATTAGACTAAGATCCGGATTTATATCAAAGGTTAGAGGTCGCAATATGAAAAGCAAAGAAAGGCCAAGAATAAGACTAAAAAGCGGGCCAGCTATGGCCATAATTGCTTCATCCCTGGGGGGCATGGAATCTTCTTCTAGCTGCGCTACCCCTCCTAATAACATCAGAGTAATATCTTTGATACCAATTCCGCGACTTCTAGCAGCTAGGGAATGAGAAAGCTCATGCATGGCCACACTAATAAATAAAAATATGGCAATAATCAGACCAAGCCAGTAGGGGTTAAGGGCCAGGGAATCCGGTGGAACCTGAGCCATATGAGCAATTTCAGTAATATTATTCCCAATGGCAAAGGCAAAAAAGGGTAAAATTAATAGAAAACTAATATGAAGCCTGATTGGAATACCGGAAACCTTAATTATAGTCAGTGAGTTTTTAAACATTTAACTCACCCCTTTCAGGATAAATTTTTAGACCAGCTTAATTATATTAATCCCCTCTTAGGTAAAATATATTATACTTAATAAATTTTGTCAATTAATAATTTACTGACAATCCTCTGGGATACCAGGCAAAAATTATTTTACGGCATGTTACATCCCTGTATACAAGTATCAATCCAATTTTGCTATTTATTTTTTTGCTTTTTTAGCGTAAAATAGAGATAACAGGTTAAAAGGCTTAAATATTTTTAACATCCTTAAATTATTTTACATAACAGGATAAGGGAGGAACTGAGAAATGAGTAGCAAAAGCAAAGATGATATTTTGAGATTGGCCGAAGAAAAAAATGTTAAATTTATCAGATTGCAATTCAGTGATATTCTAGGTGTTGTGAAAAATGTGGCTATAACCCGCGAGGAGCTACCTAAAGCTCTCGAAGAAGGTATTATGTTTGACGGTTCATCTATCGATGGTTTTACCAGAATTCAAGAATCTGACATGTACCTCCATCCAGACCCTGATACTTTTTGTATTTTCCCCTGGCGGCCGGATGAAGGGGGCTCAGTTGCCAGGTTAATCTGCGATGTTCATTGTCCTGATGGCTCTCCTTTTGCCGGCGACCCTCGAAGAGTGCTTAAAAATGTTCTTGCTGAAGCCCATGAAATGGGGTACACTATGAAAGTTGGTCCCGAACCTGAGTTTTTCCTTTTTGAGTTGGATGAATATGGTGACCCAACGATTATTCCTCAGGATCAGGGAGGTTATTTTGACCTCTCCCCCATGGATCAGGCTCAAGATACCCGTCGCAATATAATTTTAGCTCTGGAGCAGATGGGTTTTGAAATAGAAACCTCTCACCATGAGGTAGCTCCCGGTCAGCATGAGATTGATTTTAAGTATTCAGATGCTCTCCGCACGGCTGATAATATTGGCACCTTTGAGTTCGTTACCAAAACAATAGCCAGCCAGCAGGATCTGCATGCTACTTTTATGCCCAAGCCTATTTCTGGAGAAAATGGTTCAGGTATGCATGTCCATCAATCACTTTTTGCTAATGGCGAAAATGCTTTTTACGATCCTGATGACAGATTAGGATTAAGCAAGACAGCCTATCATTACATAGGAGGGTTGATTAAACATGCCAGGGCTTTAACAGCCATAACCAACCCAACTATAAACTCCTATAAGAGATTAGTCCCCGGTTATGAAGCTCCTGTATATGTAGCCTGGTCCAGTTGTAATCGCAGTGCTTTAATCAGAATCCCGGCCGCCTCAGGTCCAGGCTCCAGGCTGGAGTTGAGAAATCCCGATCCTTCTGCTAATCCCTATTTAGCTATAGCGGTTATGCTTAAAGCCGGGCTCGATGGTATTAAAAATGAAATAGATCCACCACCAGAAGTTGTGCAAGATATATATCATCTCTCTCTTTCTGAAAAAGACGAAATGGGTATTGAGAGTCTGCCTGGAAATATCATGGAAGCTGTCCAGGTAATGCTAGAGGATGAAGTCATCAAAGATGCTCTAGGCAATCATATCTTAGAAAAGTTTGTCAGAGCTAAGAAAGCTGAGTGGAATAGTTATAAAGCTGAAGTTCATGAATGGGAGCTTGATCATTATTTAGAGCTTTATTAAGACAAATTCAAAGTTTAAATTCAAAACAATCCAGTAGATTCTCTAAATAGCTAACCCCCGGGAATCAACCCGGGGGTTAGCCCTTTTATAGCGTTAAAAGGGTTAAAAATTTTGGGCGATGAAATTTTAAAAGTTGAATCTCCTAGTGGACATACATACTACCATAGGGTCGGTTAGAGGCCGGGGTTATTTTACAGAAATCAGCGGCCATTATGGTAGCAAAATCATGGTTAAAATATCGGCAGAATTTTTTCACCCTGTCTTCCAAAATGTTCTGATCCTCAATATCCAGGCTCTCAATTTTAACTGCCGGGCCTGTCTTTTTAGGGTCAACTTTCTCTCTCACATACATAACTCCTCCATGCATTCCCACTCCAGTATAATTGCCAATAATGCTATCTCCCTGATCTCTGTTAATTCCCAGCACAATCAACAACCCACCAGCCATATATTCGCCTAAAAAATCACCGGTATTACCGCCAATAATTATCTCTGGTATTTTATCTTTAAAACCCTTCATATGTATGCCAGCTCTATAACCAGCATCGCCCTCTAGATAAATCTCTCCTCCTCGCATTGAATACCCCAATACATCTCCAGCATTACCGGCAATAATAAGCTGCCCATCATTCATAGTATTACCTGTTCCATCCTGCACATTGCCCAGGACTTCAATCTCAACCCCATCACTGAAGGCGGCCAGATCATTTCCCGGGGTTCCAATTATTGTTATTTGAGCCTGATTATCTAACCCTGAACCAATATAGCGCTGACCATTGACATTCTTTAAAACTATTTTTTGCCTGCCTTCAGATAAATAATGCCTGACCAGTTCATTAAGTTTTTGGTAGCTGAGTTCCCGGGCCTCAATAAGCACTTCGTCGTTATTGGTATCGACTCTTTCCTCTACTATCTTCTTTGCCAATATAATCACCTCTTGAGCTTATATAAAGTAAAATCAATTATAAAATCAACTGCAGCCAGCATGCTTTACCCCTAGAATATCCAGCTCTTTCTGATTAAGGCCAATTCCTCGCAGCATCAAACGATTGCCTTTTAAACTTTCTATAGCATTAATACCCATTCCCCCTAGCATTTCCTTGATTTCATAGGACCAGGAGGAGAGCAGATTGGTGAGTCTTTCTCGTCCTTTTTCGGGGTCTAATCTATTAACTAAATCGGGATTTTGGGTAGCTATCCCCCAACTGCAATTACCTGAATAACAGTTACGACACATATGACATCCTAAAGCAATTAAAGCTGCAGTTCCAATAGCAACAGCATCGGCTCCTAAAGCTATGGCCTTGACCACGTCGGCACTGCAGCGAAGAGAGCCGGAGACAACTAGAGAGATTTTATGCCTTAAACCTTCAGCCCTAAGCCGGTCATCGGCAGCTGCCAGAGCCAATTCAATGGGAATACCTACATTGTCACGAATCATGGTTGGAGCTGCTCCAGTTCCTCCTCGCCAGCCATCAATTGCTATTATATCGGCACCGGCAGTAGCCGCTCCCACTGCAATAGCTGCTACGTTATGAACTGCTGAAATTTTGACGATGATGGGCTTTTTATATTCTGTAGTTTCTTTTAAGGCAAAGACCAGTTGCTTTAAGTCTTCAATGGAATAAATATCGTGGTGAGGAGCAGGTGAGAGGGCATCTGTTCCCTGGGGAATCATTCTGGTTTTTGATATCTCTTCCTTCACTTTTTCTCCAGGCAAATGCCCGCCAATTCCTGGTTTAGCCCCCTGGCCTATTTTGATTTCTATAGCTTTACCGGCCTGCAGATATTCTTTATGGACCCCAAAGCGCCCTGAAGCAACCTGTACGATGGTATTATCCTGATATTTATATAAATCCCTGTGGAGGCCACCCTCACCTGTGTTGTACATTATACCCCCATCTTCAGCTGCTCCAGCAAGGGCCTGGTGGGCAGGTAAGCTCAAAGAACCAAAGGACATGGCGGCAAACATTATCGGAGTGCTCAATTCAATCTGAGGTGGTAATTCCTTCACCTCGCCCTGCTCATCAAATTCCAGTTGAGCAGGTTTTCGACCTAGAAAAGTTTTTAATTCCATTGGTTCTCGCAAAGGATCAATAGAGGGGTTGGTGACCTGACTGGCATTTAAATTTAAATGATCCCAGTAGATCTTACCTGGATTAGGGTTGCCCATGCCTGATAATAAAATGCCCTCTTTTTCTGCCTGGATATGGATATTTTTAATATAATTTTGTTGCCAGTGGTGGTTTTCAGGAAAATTACTGCTGTTCTTTTCAATCTTAAGGGCTCCCTGAGGACAATATTTAAGGCAACGCTGGCAGTTAACACATTTTTCAGCAGCAATCTCTATCTTTTTTTCTTTATTGCCTTTAGTTTCAGTCATCGAAGAGTCAGCAGTACTATAAACCCCATGGCCACATTCCCGCAGACATATTCCACAGTTAGTGCATGTATCTTCATCGCGTTTAATAATATATTCAGCCGTTACTGGGCCATTTTGCATGGTATATCTCTCCCTTCCACTAGACCTAAAACCGGTTCTCCGCCGCGGGGTGTTGCTATATGTTGCGGCTCTGGGCAGATTGCTCGAATAGCAGACTCTTCACTGGCAGCATACATTTTGCTGCCAGATTCTGCTACCACAATGGGCC
>PWEJ01000100.1 GCA_003553485.1 Halanaerobiaceae bacterium
CCCTGTAATAAAATATCGACAGGATCAAAATTGCCACAAACAGCACTTTTTTCTGCCAGTACCTTAGCTGCTTCAGCAAAATCAACCATCCAATCTATATCTACAATATCTGCCTCTAACTCAGCTATTTCAGCTAATAAAGGTGTTATATCGCCACAGATATGTAGTTTAGTTTTAGCCCCGGCCTTTTTTATGGCCTGGCTTATTTTCTTTTCATAGGGTAAAACAAATTCTTTATAATGAGTTGGGCCTATCAAAGAAGCAGTAGCATCACCTATACCAATGAAATTTGCCCCTGCTTTCACCTGTTCTTCAGCAAAAATAATGGCCTGTTCTGTGCATATTTCTAGCAAATTATGAACTTCAGCTGGTTTTTCTATTAAATCTAACATCAAATTATTGACCCCTCTTAAATTGCTGGCACTGGCAAAGGCGCCTTCCACCCAACCCAAAATCGGCCATTTCTTTGCCACCTTTTTCTGGTATAAGGCAATTGCCTTTAGACGATCGGACATTCTTGTTCCTTGATGAGGATCAACTACTTTTAAATTGGTTAAATCTGAATAATCTTCCATAAAAATTCCTTTAAAAGAGGGGACATCATCATCAGGCATTCTAATATCAGCCCCCATATCATAGCCTTCTCTACAGGGGTCGGAAATAGCACTTACCATATCTATGCCAAACTCTTGACAGCATTTAATATTGCCTTCAACTAGGCAATTATAATCTGTCACATATTTTTTATAGGGCACTTCGATATATTTAGCGGCAAAGGTCATGATAATACTTAAGTTAGGGATTCTATCCACAGATTTTCCCTCTAAACGGGCTTTAACTCTTTGATAAGAATTCATTATTGACCACCCTTTTAGGTGCAAACTTTTAGGTATATATATTTTGATTTTCACTAAATGTATTTAAATATTTTAATATTAATATTATTCCATCTTTTTAAAGGCCTGTGAGAGCAAAAGAGAATAATATCAGGAGATAATTCTAAAATTATCTCCTGATATTATGAGTTGCTATTATCTATAGCCATCATCACTTAATTCGATTACTTCTTCTACATTACTTTCATCAACAACTCCAGCAGAGGTGTTGATATCTACTGGTAAAATTTGATATTCGTTATATAAGTAAAGCTGATTAACTGCATAGTATCCCTGAAGGAAAGGCACCTGATCTACAGTGAACTGAGCATATCCATTTTTAATGGCTGTCAGTGTTTCAGGTAATAGATCAAAGCCACCGGCTGCAACCTGCCCCTGTAAGCCAAGGGTTTCTACTGCTGAGGAGCTAGCATGGGTAGAAAGGCCACCGACGCCAAAAAAGCCGTCAACATTTGGATTGGCGGTATAATAATCTATAAATCTTTCAACTGCTGTGGTTATATCTTCGGTAACATCAATAAATTCATAGTCAATATTATTTTCGTCCATAACTTCTTTAGCTCCGGCAAATCTATCTTCTAGAGAAGTCTGGCCAGGCTGCGAAGAACCTACTGCTACCTGACCACCTTCACCTACATGTTTAACAATATTTTCTCCTAAAACTCGACCTGCTTCAACAGCTTGTTCACCAACATAAGCCATTCTTTCGCTGTCAGGAGCATCAACGTTAATACCAACTACCGGAATTCCCTCTTCCCTTGCCTCAGCAACAATATCATTAAAGGCTGAAGCGTCAGGCAAAGAGGTAGCTATCCCATCAACATCAGCAGCAATTGCATCTTCAATCATGGAGACATGTTCGCCAATTTCTGTAGTTGAAGGTCCAGTAAAGGAAACGTCAACTCCAAGACTTTCTCCTGCTTTCTCAGTACCAGAGATTGCTGGAATCCAAAAGGTATCATCAGCCAGATGGACAATAACTCTAAATTCATAATCATTTTCAGCCAGGGTTGTAGTTTGATAGCCAAAACCAAAAATCAATGTCAAAACCAGGGTAGCGATTAATAATAAGCTTGTTTTTTTAAATAATTTCATTTTTTCCCTCCTAATTTTTTTGCCTGTTAAAGGATTAACAAAAATACTAGCTATCATCTTTTTTAACTGTTATATCCCCTCCTTATAAAGTTTTTGTCAGACGATTGGCTTTAGAACTCTAATCGTCATTAATCTTGAAACTGCACATTGATAATAACAGCGACGATAACTACCAGACCAATAAAAGCCTGTTGCAGATAAGCACTTGTTCCCATTATAGAGAGGCCATTTTTAATTGAACCCATGATTAAAGCCCCTAAAAAAGCTCCTATCATAGAGCTTGAACCACCAAACAAAGCCGTTCCACCCACTACACTGGCTGCAATTACTTCAAGTTCAAAACCCTGACCTTGAGTCGGTGATACCATCCCCAAAAATCCAATTGAGGTAAAGCTAGCTATAGTTGCAGCTACTGATGTTAAGACAAAACCGATCAACTTTATTTTGGTGGTATTAATTCCTGACAGTTCTGCCGCTTTCGTATTACCACCAGTAGCATACATCTTGTAACCTAATTTGGTCTTATTCATTATGATATAACCTGCAAAAGCTATCAAGAGAAACCAGATAGACATAGCCGGCAAACCCAAAAACCTGCCTCCTACGATATTTATAAAACTTAACTCGCGAAAACCAGATATGGGATAACCACCTGAGGTCACTAAGGCTGCCCCTCGCAATAACATCATTGTACCTAAAGTTGTTATAAAGGAGGGAATACCAATTTTTAAAGTTATCAACCCATTGACCAGACCAACTAAGATGGCAAAGGCAAAAGTGATTATAATTGCCAGCCATTGATTTAAACCTACAGTCATGGTCAATACACCAAATAATATTCCACTTAGAGCAAACATCGAACCTACTGAAAGATCAAATTCCTGTGATGTAATCAGCATTGTCATAGCTACCGTGATGATACCTATTACCGAGGATTGTCTTAGGACATTAATCAGATTGTTGAAGCTAAAAAATGCATCTGTAGCTACACCAAAAAAGATCCAGATAGCAATTAAAGCAATAAATACTCCAAAGGACTGTCTAGTTACAATTTTTTTGATCTTGTTAAGTAAATCTTCATTTCCCACAATAACATTTCTCCTCCTTTAAAATTTCTAGATAGATAGTTCTGTGACAGCTTTTTTCATGATTAGTTCTTCATCAAATTCTTCTCTTGACAAATCAGCAGTGAGCTTGCCCTCACTCATAACTAGCATTCTATCAGCAATAGACATCAGTTCTATCATCTCTGAAGATATAACAATAATGCTCATGTTGTTTTTGGTTAATTCAATGATTAATTTTCTTATCTCAGATTTAGTTCCGACATCTATTCCTTTAGTAGGTTCATCTAAAATCAAGACCTTGGGATTTAAGATTAACCACTTAGCCAGTAATACCTTTTGCTGATTGCCACCGCTGAGCTCATTTATGTTCTGATAAATACTTGATAATTTAATATCCAATTTATCTTGATATTCTTCAGCAATCTTACGCATCTTTCTTTTCTGTAAGAAACCCATATTTGTCAACTGATCAATATCAGTAATACACATATTCTCCACGATATCCATGTTGTCAAGTAAACCCAGTTCATCACGATCTTCAGGCAAATAACCTATACCATTAGCAAAGGCATCTTTAGGACTTTTGATTTCAACAGTTTTATCAGCTATCTTAATCTTAGCAGCTGTAGACTCAAAATCCCCAATTAAACTTCTGGCCATTTCTGTTCTTCCAGCTCCCCGCAAACCAAAAATACCTAAGACTTCACCTTTATTTAAGGCAAAACTTATATTCTCAAGTCCATATTCTTTGTTCTGCAAACCCTCAACGGTAAATATTTCTTCTTCTGTACTGAAGTTTTCTTTATATTCCTGAGAAATTCTTACATCTCTTCCCACCATCATCTGGCAAATAATATCTTCGTTAGCTTCTTTCTTGGTTAAATCTCCTACATATTGGCCATCTTTTAGGACGCAGATTCTATCTGATAACTTTTGCACTTCTTCTAGTCTATGGCTAATAAAAACTATGCTTACTCCTTCTTTTTTAAGTTTATTGAGCACTTTATACAAAATTGTAACTTCATTAGGGGAAAGAGCTGTAGTAGGTTCATCCATTAATATTAATTTTGCTTTTTTGCTCATCGCTTTAGCAATTAAAATCAGTTGTTTCTCGCCAGTGGTACAGCGCTTTACCAATTTACCTGGATCTATCTCAACATTTAGTTCAGAAAATAATTTCAAGGTTTTTTGTTCCATGTATTTTCTATCGGCAAAAATATTCTTGCCTGGTATTTTAGGTCCTAAAAATATGTTCTCGGCTACAGTCAGATTGTCACAGACAGGAATATCCTGATGGACTACACTGATGCCCAGCTTTTTAGCCGCTGCAGGAGAATTAATATTGACTGGTTCTCCTGCCCAGATGAGTTGACCTTTAGTCGGTTGATGGACTCCATCACAAATTTTGATCAGGGTGGATTTTCCAGCTCCATTTTCTCCAACTAAACCTGTAATCTTTCCTTTTTCTATTCCAAAGGAAACATCATCTAAAGCTACAACACCACCAAAAACTTTACTAATATTTTTAAATTCCAGCAAATAATCAGCCATATATATCAACCTTTCGTTTGCTCTATCTCAAAAAAGTTATTGAATAATAAATTGGCCATACCAATAGAAATAGCTCGATCATCAAGCTGAGAAAAGACGATTTCAGTATCTTGAGAAAAGGATTCTAAGGTCCTATTTTCAACTGCTACCTTGATTTCAGCACCTATATATTTTTTGTATTTTTTTATCCCTCCTCCGAAGACCAAGTATTTTGGGCTTAAACTATTAATGATATTAACTGCCCCGATTCCAATATTATAGCCAGTCTCTTTAATAATATCTTTTATCTTATCATTGCTTTTAGCCAGTTCAGGTATCCTGCTCTTGTTTAGAGTAAGGCCACTATTTTTTAATGCTTGCTGAGAACGCTTTAAAATATATACTTCTGAAGCAACTGTTTCCCAGCAGCCTTTACTACCACAATAACAGGGGATAGCAGATTTTGAATAATCAACAATCATATGCCCAAACTCTCCTGCATTCCCCTTGGTACCTCGGTAAAGCTCGTTATTAATAATCACTCCACATCCGACACCTTCTTTAATAAAAACATATACAATATTGTTAATTTCAGGATATAATTGATATTTTTCTCCCACTACAGCGCAATTAGCATCATTTTCTACCAAAACAGGAACAGCAAAATGTTCAGTTAACTCTGCCGCTAAATTTACTTTGCGCCACTCTAGATTAGGAGCAAAGATTAAGACCTCTCTCTGTTCATCGATTAATCCAGGCACAGAAACACCAATGCCAATTAACTTATCTAAATTTATATTTTCACTGGTTAGGACTTCATTTATTTTTTCGATTAATCTGCTGATAGCTTTCTTGAAATCTTTCATGGCTATCTTTAGCTCATAGCTAGAAACAGGTTTTAAATTTAAATCAAAAAGATATATTTTTATGCCATCAACTCTGATATCTATGGATAAGAGATAATTCCTTTGAGCATTAATATTTAAGTATACTGGTTTTCGGCCTCCAGTAGAGTCACCTATATCCTCTTCAATCAAATAATCTTCTTTTAATAGAGTATTGACATGGTTAGATATAGTTCCAGAACTGAATTCACTCTTTCTGGTTAATTCTTTTCTAGTTAGAGGCCCTTCTTTTGTTAATTTATGTATTGTTTTGAAAACTTTTAAGACGTTTTTATTTCTCACTTGCTTTTCCTCCAGAGATGCTTGATTTAGTCTTGTATTTTCACTTTTAATTAGGGCACTTTTAGTATACTTTTTTAAATACTTTTTTTAAGGGTTTAAAAATGTGTTAATATAATCTTATAATATTTTGCGCTTTTTGTCAAAGAATAAGTTTTATTAGTTTGAGTCAAGCAAATGTGGGTTAGGGTTAAAATCAAAGCTAACAATACTAAATATCCCCGGATCTAACGCCCCAGATAAAACCCCTTATTCTAAAGAATGTGCCTGTCAAAAGAATACATTGTCATCCTCTTGTTACCAAGGATAAATCATTTATTAAATTTTTGTAAAGTCAAAAGTGTACGGGCTTACGCCCGGTCTTGACAAAAATTTAAAAATGATTTTTAAATTAAACTAACAAGGATGAGTTTAATTTATTTCTGATAAACCACTTTACAACACTCCTACAGCTTGACTGGCAATACTTTTTAAGCTCTTAACCCAGCACTTACCTGCAGCAGGACCTTCAAATACCGGCATAATGGTATTATAGAAGTACTGGTTATCTTTCTTTGCTGCTGTTTCTTTTACCGTAATATATCCTTCAGTTTCTGCTGTTAACTTCTCCTGATTAATCTCCCAGTCAACTTCTTTAGTTATCATCTCATCTAACTCTCCATTACGATCTGCTATTATTATGCTGGCAAGATTCTCTGCTCCTGCAACGCTCCAACTAATGCCTAATTTCTTAAAACGATTAGCTAATATCTTGTCAATATTGCTCTCAACAACTCCCATGCCTCTGGTGTCATCAGGTAAGCAATATCCTCTGTCACGAAAATCTTTGATCTTTTCCCAGTTGTCCAATATATACTTTCTAAGCTGATCTACTTTCTTCTTGTCTTTGTCCTTCTTGCGGTAACTTTCTGCTTTATCAAGTATTTCTATTACTTTTTCCTTATCATGGTCAATAAGTGCTTTTTTTAACTTCGGGGTAAAGGAAGACCTGCCCAAACATTTTGTTATCTTTAACTGTAAATGATAATCGTCCAATACCCTACAGGTTAAATAAGGCAGATAATAATGGGCTTTATCTATCCAGCTTGCTGCATCTCCACTAAGTATCGTTACCTCATTCTCTTCAAGTTCATAGTTTTTCAGCAAACCTACTGAACTTTGTCGCCAAAGTTCATCACTATCGACTACTCCTCCGAATACTTTTTTGCTTTTAACCTCATATTCTCCGGAAAATTTTCTTCTCTCCTCCCAGCCTAAATAGGAGAGAGCAATCTTTAACTCAGTTGAGGATTTCTCTTCTTCTCCTTGAATGTTAATAAATACTCCATCTGCTTCTAAAAATAAATGCTCTGCTTTTATGGCTTGTTGCTTCTTTTCTGGTATTTCCCCGGTTGCATAAAAATGTTCTGTTTCCTGCTCTTTTTCTTGTCTTATCTTCTTTCCTATCTCTTGCACCCAATCATGAATAGCATTATGGCTTATTGGAATATCTAGCATTTGTTCAATCATGTCTGCTGTTTTCCGGTAAGTCAAGTCCTTTACCCCTTTTAAAGCTTTTGCTTTAATTGCTGGAGATACTCTGGCATTAGTCGGTATTCCTAAAAAATCATCTAATAAATGGGTGTATCCTCCCTCAGCCTTCTTATAATATCTTCTCTCAAATTCAATCGGACCTATTAAAGTATCAAGACATCTCGACCTTTTCTCGTGCACTTCTAACTCTTCTTTATCTCGTTCCTCCATCAGTCGATCATCCATCAATTCCAACACCTTTTTACAAATTTCCCTGGCCTTCTTCATTGCATAAACAAAAATTTTTTCTTCTATTTCCTTGAAATTTTTTGAGCTTTGTATTATATTTATAATTGCTTTTGAATTCATTTTCTTATGCGCCTCCTTTTTAATTATTATTTTAGAAGGGGGCGTATAAGACCTTTTTTTATTTAATCCACTTTTTTTGCTTCCCCACATTTATTATACACAAACGTTTTATTATTTTATTTTTTGTTTTTTTGTTCTATAATTTTGGCAATAGATCAAACCTTCTTAATAGCTCAAGCCAGAATAGGCAATAAAAAAACCGGGGTATTTAATTCAACCCCAGTTAGAAGATTTTTTCAAGAAATATTATAGATATATTTATTCATGTTAGCATCCTCTGGTGTTTCTTTTACCATCTATGTAAATGATAAATTGGAATAAATTAAATTACATTATGAAATCATCTGAGCAGTTGCAGCTGCGCTTTTCAGATTCAGACTTAGATAAGATCTCA
>PWEJ01000145.1 GCA_003553485.1 Halanaerobiaceae bacterium
ATTTTATTTTGCTAGCAGTTGGCAGAAAATTCAGGGGGTTAACCATGGCCTTTATCTCTCTTTATCGTAAATATCGACCTAAAAAGTTTGCTGATTTAGTTGGTCAGCAGCATATAGTTAAAACACTGGTCAATACAATAAAATATGATCGCATTGCCCATGCTTATCTTTTTGCTGGTCCTAGAGGTACCGGCAAGACCTCTACTGCTAAAGTTTATGCCCGGGCTTTAAATTGCCTGGAGGAAGAAGAGATTGAACCCTGTGGTCAGTGTCGCAATTGTCAGCGCATAGAAAAGGAAGAAGCCCTGGACGTAATTGAGATCGATGCTGCTTCAAATCGCGGCATTGATGAGATTAGAGAGCTTAGAGAAAAGGTTAAGTTCTATCCTGGTGAAGGGCGCTACAAAATTTATATCATAGATGAAGTCCATATGCTCACCCGGCATGCCTTTAATGCTTTATTAAAAACATTGGAAGAGCCGCCAGATAAGGTGGTATTTATTCTGGCTACCACAGAACCCCATAACGTTATTCCTACCATATTGTCCCGCTGTCAGCGCTTTGATTTTTCTCTGTTGACCTGTCAGGAACTGGTGGGGCGGTTAGAGTATATAGTTAAGGAAGAAGGCGTAGAAGCCAGTGAGCAGGCTTTGCAATTATTAGCCGAGGCTTCTGATGGAGGTATGCGCGATGCCATTAGCCTTCTAGATCAGGCCATTTCTTATTGTGATAAGGAAATTACCTTAGCGGATTTAGAGGAGATGCTGGGTAAAGTTAAAATTAGTTCCCTATCTAGACTGGTAAATTTAATAGCTCAGGGAGAGACTGAAGAAGTATTACAGTTGCTTGCCAGCTTACAGCAGGCAGGTCGTAATTATAGCCGGATAACTGCCGATTTAGTTGATTATTGTCGTCAATTAATGCTGGCTGCTAATGGAGATTTGGGCCTGGCAGTGGCTGACTTAGCGGAAAATCGTCAGCAATTAATAGAGAAAGATGCCACTTTATTTTCTCAAGAGGAGATCAATTATTTAGTCGACAGGCTGGTTGAACTTGAAGGGCGACTGCGCCATTCCAGCCGGCCAGGTATTCTTTTGGAGATGACTCTGGTTAGAGCCTGTGAACCTGAGAGCGATGATAGTTTAGTCGGTTTATCTAAGAGACTTGCTCGCCTGGAAAGGGAATATTCCCCTGTTAAGGAATCTAATGTTCCTTTAAAAGAAGAGAGTGATGGAGTAAGCGATGAAGAGAGCGATAATAGAGTAATTAGAGAACAAAATAAAGAAAAAGAGAAAGAAAAAGATAAAGAAAATTTAGCAGTAGACAAGAAAAAAGTCCAGGAGCAGGGAAGTTTAGAGAAAAGTCAAGCTTATGAGAGTGAAGAGCCTGGCAGGGATAATGAAAATATTCAGCAGCAGATCTGGCAGGATATTTTACTGGCTATTAAGGATGAGGATATTAAAACCCATGCCATGGTTAAAGAATCTCAACTGCCGCAGCAGACAGGAGGGAAAGTAATCTTGGATTTTCCTCCAGGGAAAAAATTTCATCTGCAGAATGCCCGAAGTGAAAGAGACCTAATCGCTAATATTATGCAGGAAAAATTAGGAGGAAACTTTGAATTAGAATTTCGCCTGGATGGTAAACCCTTTAGTACCCGGGAGGGTCAGAATCAGAGCAATAATTCTAACGATAAGAGAACAGAAGTAGCAGATAATGGCAGTGAGGTTGCATCCCAGAGCTCTAATGATATAATTAAAAGAGCCCAGAGAAAGATTGGTGGAGAGATAATAACTGTCTCTGCTGAGGTGTTGCAGGAGCAGAAAAAAATATTAGCTAATTTACAAGGAGGTAATCATGATGAACATGAAAAAGATGATGAAACAAGCTCAACAAATGCAGGCTAAGATGCAGAAAATGCAAGAAGACTTAGCTGAAAAAACCATTGAAGCGACTTCTGGCGGTGGAGTTGTCAAAGCAGTGGTGAATGGACAGAAAGACTTAGTAGATTTAGAGATAGATCCCGAGGCCATGGATCCTGAAGATGCTGAGATGCTGGAGGACTTAATTGTGGCGGCCATTAATGAAGCTATGAGAAAAGTTCAGGAAATGATTGAAGATGAAATGGGAGATATCACTGGAGGAATGAATCTGCCGGGGATGTTTTAAATGTACTCCTATCCTCGAGCTTTAAGAAAACTTATTGCTGAATTAGAGAAGCTGCCGGGTATTGGCACTAAGACTGCCACCCGGCTTGCTTTTCATATGCTGGATAAGAACCAGGAGGAGATTGAAGAGCTGGCAGCAGCTTTAACAAATTTTCAAGCTAGCATCTCTTTTTGCTCTCAATGTCATAATATTACAGAAGAGGATCTCTGTCAGATCTGTACTTCTACAGAAAGAGATAGTCAACTTCTTTGTGTTGTAGAGAGCTCTCGCGATGTAGTGGCGATGGAAAAAACTGGGGAATTTAAAGGGTTTTATCATGTCTTGCAGGGGCTGATATCCCCCTTAGATGATGTGGGCCCTGAAGATCTCTGTCTTGACAACTTTCGTCAGAGAATAGAGGATCTGCAGGTTAAGGAAGTAATCATAGCTACTGACCCCAGTACTGAAGGCGATGCTACAGCGCTGTATTTGCAGAGGGTTCTTGAAGGCCTGGATGTAAAAATCACCCGCCTGGCCCAGGGACTTCCAGCCGGTGGGGATTTAGAGTATGCTGATGAGGTTACTTTAACTCGGGCTTTAGCAGGACGGAGTGAAATTTAATACGACTTTTAACCGTCCCGGCCATATGAATTTATTGGCCAGGCGGTTTTTTTATAAAGAATAAATGGAGAGAGGGAGGTTTGTTTAATGAGTGATTTAACTGAGCGAATAAAGGGAGAAGCTTTGACCTTTGATGATGTTCTTTTGCAACCAGCTTATTCTGAAGTAAAACCCAAAGATGTTTCCGTTACCACCAGTTTAGCTGATCATATCACTTTGAAAAAACCGATTTTAAGTGCTGCGATGGATACTGTGACAGAATCTGATCTGGCTATTGCCATGGCTAGAGAAGGTGGGCTGGGGGTTTTGCATAAAAATATGACACCCCAGGAGCAGTCCCAGGAAGTTGATAGAGTAAAACGTTCAGAGAGTGGGGTCATTATTGATCCCTTTTATCTGTCTCCAGAGGATATGATTTCGGAAGCAGAGAAATTAATGTCTCGTTATCGCATATCAGGAGTGCCCATTGTAGATGAAGAAAAGAAATTGGTAGGTATTTTGACCAATCGAGATCTCCGTTTTATAGAAGACTATAACCGTCCTATAAAAGAGGTGATGACTGCTGAGGATTTGGTGACTGCCCCCGTAGGTACTACTTTAAATCAGGCTAAAGAGGTTTTACAACGCCATAAGATTGAAAAGCTGCCCTTAGTAGATGAGGATGATATCTTACAGGGCTTAATAACTATAAAGGATATTGAAAAGGTGCGCAAACATCCAGAGGCCAGCAAAGATGACCAGGGAAGATTACAGGTAGCTGCTGCCATAGGAGTGGGTTCAGCTGCCAGGGAAAGAGCTGCCCTCCTGGTGGAAGCTGGCGTTGATATGCTGGTGATAGATACTGCCCATGGCCATTCAGCCGGGGTTATTAACATGGTGGAGGAGATGAAAGATAAATATCCCGATACTCCTATTATAGCCGGTAATGTGGCCACCTCTGAAGGTGCTGAAGCGTTATTTGCTGCTGGTGCAGAAGTGGTAAAAGTTGGTGTGGGTCCAGGTTCAATCTGTACCACAAGAGTTATTGCTGGTATCGGAGTACCGCAAATTACAGCAGTTATGGAAGCTGCCAGGGTTGCTGAAAAATATGACGGCAAAGTGATAGCAGATGGTGGTATAAAATATTCCGGGGATATAGTTAAAGCTATAGCTGCCGGTGCTGACGCGGTAATGGTGGGCAGTCTGCTGGCTGGCACAGCTGAAAGTCCAGGAGAAAAGGAAATCTATAAAGGAAGAAGCTATAAAGTTTATCGGGGAATGGGCTCTATTTCCTCGATGGAAAAGGGGAGTAAAGATCGTTATTCCCAGGAGGATATTGAAGAAGAGGAAAAACTAGTTCCTGAAGGTGTAGAAGGCCGGGTGCCCTATAAAGGCCCCTTGAGCGACACTCTCTATCAGTTGACCGGGGGCTTGAAATCAGGTATGGGCTATTGTGGAACAGCAACTATTCCTGAGCTGCAGAATGAGACCACCTTTATTCGCATCTCCCCTGCTGGTTTGCGAGAGAGTCATCCCCATGATGTAAATATAACCAGAGAAGCTCCTAACTATAGCGTAGATAACTAATTAGCTGTATCTTATTTTACAACTATTTTCCTTAGATTTGTTACAATAAAAGATGGTTGTAGTTATAAATATTTTCATCTTTGGGGGGAAGGAGCATGGAAAAAAGCAATGAACTGGAAAATCTTGTCATCATAGGTGGTGGTCCAGCCGGCCTAACAGCTGCTATTTATGCTGGAAGAGCTGGGTTAGAACCGGTGGTAATTAATGGTCCTCAACCAGGAGGGCAGATAATTAATACTGATGAATTGGAAAATTTTCCTGGTTTTCCAGAGGGGATCTCTGGAGCTGAGTTTGGTAGTCGGCTTTTAGAACAGGCTGAACACTTTCAGGTTCAACTGGATTTTAATATTGTAGAAAAAGTGAATTTTAAGGATAAACCCTATACCATCACTACCTCTGAGGGCAGTTATCAAACCAGAACAGTAATTATCGCCGCCGGTGCTCAGCCCCGTCCCCTGGGTTTAGAGAAAGAACAGCAGCTAACGGGAGAAGGAGTTTCCTATTGTGCTACCTGTGATGGAGCCCTTTATCGAGATAAAAGAGTTGCTGTGGTAGGCGGAGGCAATGTTGCCCTGGAAGAGGCAGATTTTTTAACCAGGTTTGCCCGGAAGGTCTACCTCATTCACCGCCGGGAAGAATTTAGAGCCGATGAATTGATCCAGGAAAAGATAGCTAGTAATAAGGACATAGAATGTCTGTATAATAGTGAAGTGGTGGAGTTATTAAGTTCTGACGGCAGATTATCAGGCCTTAAGATTAAAAACAACCAGACCGAAAAGATAAAGGAGCTGCTGGATATATCAGCTTTATTTATCGCAATCGGCTATGAACCTAACACGGAGTTGTTTCGGGGTCAATTAGAGCTCGATGAGGCTGGCTATATTGAAACCAGTGGCTTTCAAAGGACCAATATTCCTGGCATCTTTGCTGCAGGAGATATACAGGACAGTCGTTACCAGCAGGTAATCACCGCTGCTGCCAGTGGGGCCAGGGCCGCCATGGAAGTAGATCGTTATCTACAGGCTAAAAGAGCAGAGCAGGAAACCCAGGTCAGGGTATAAAGGGTTTAAAAGGTACAATTAAAGTGCTTTCTATAGGGTAGCAAAGGGTCGGGAAAGAACTCCTTGCTACCTTATTTAGCTTTGAGGTTAGATTGCATTAACCCCCTGTTTGTGATAAGATATTCTAAACGACCACCATATATTTTGCCAGGCAATGTTGGTAGGGGGTAAAGGAAAGAATGGCCGGATATTTCATAACTTTAGAGGGTATTGAGGGTTCAGGTAAAAGTTCTCAAGCAAAACTTTTAGCGGATTATTTAACTGCTAATAACCATCAGGTTCAATTGACTCGAGAACCCGGTGATACAAAGATTGGAGCTAAAATAAGAGATCTGCTCTTAGACCCTGTTTATGAAGAGATGGAACCTCGTACCGAAATTTTATTATATGCTGCTGATAGAGCCCAGCATGTTAGTGAATTGGTTAAACCGGCTTTAGCTCAGGAAAAAATTGTGATTTCTGATAGATATTATGACTCTAACCTGGCTTATCAGGGGTATGGCAGAAGACTGGATATGAGGTTAGTTGAAAAGATCAACTTTTGGGCGGTAGAGGAGTTGCATCCCGATCTAACAATATTGCTGGACTTACCGGTAGCGGCAGGTTTAAGACGAGCTAGAGATTTATCTCGAAATAAACTGGGCGATAGGTTAGAAAGAGAAGAGATTAATTTTCACCACAGGGTAAGACAGGGATATTTAAAGCTGGCTGATAAGTTTTCTGATAGGATAGTTATTGTAGAGGCTGCTGGTAGTAAAGATGAAGTACAGGAAAAAATAAGAAAAATTGTCCAAAAAAAGCTCCCTGCCAGTCTTAAATAATATTTTCTGTAAATTTATTTGATTTTTAAGCTTAACAAACAATGAATACTCAATTAAATATATAGGAGAGGAAGCTAGAATGCCGCAGAAAAATTTTGCCGGCTCAGAAGAAGTTAATAGATTAATTCAAAGCCAGCGAGAAAAACAAAGGTTAAGCCATGCTTATCTTTTTCTGGGACAAAGAGGGTTGGGCAAAGAAAATTTAGCTAAAAAGCTAGCTCAGGCCTACCTCTGTCAAGAGCAGGGTGAAGACAACTGTCAGTGTCTTAGCTGTCGGAAAATAGAACACAATAATCACCCGGATTTTAGGATTTTCCGTCGCCCGGCAGGAAAAAAAGAGCTGGGAATTGATTTGATGAGAGAAATGCAGCGTCGACTGGCTTTCAGACCCTACGAAGGACAGAGGCGTTTTTTTATTATCGCTGAAGCAGATAAAATGTCCAGAGCAGCAGCTAATTCGCTTTTGAAAACCCTAGAATCTCCACCTCAATATGCTACTTTGATACTCTTAGCGGAAGAGGAGGATTTATTGCTGCCCACGATTTTATCACGCTGTCAGCAAATTAGATTGACACCTAAGCCAGCGGCAGAGATCAAAGAAATGCTGCTTGAGCAGGGAATATCGCCTGAAAAAGCAGCGATAATAGCCAGTTTAAGTGGTGGAAACCCGGGAAAAGCCCGGGAGCTGGCTGAAGATAATGAGATTTTAAGCCGGAGAAAGAGCATTTTAGATTTTTTAAGCTCGCCCCATAAGTTCAGTTATTTTAATATTTTTTCTCAGAGCAAGGAATGGCTGACCTGGCAGGAGCAGGATTTTCCCCTGACAGATTTGCTGGTAGACTGGCAGCGCGACATAATGATTGTAGATAACGCAGAGGATCAGACCCTGCTCATTAATTTTGACTATTATCAAAGGCAGAAAAAGTTAAGAAAAGAACTAACTTCAGCTGAGGCTATAGAAGCTTTAGAGGGAGCTTTACAGCTCAAAAAAGATATAGAGAGCAATGTCAGATCAGATCTAGCTTTACAGGTTTTTTTGCTAAGACTAAAAAATATTTACTCCGGTTATTCCGGTTAACCTGAAATATCAGGATATAAATTTTGTGGCAATTAAGAGGTGGAAAAGATGAAAACAGTGGTTGGAGTTGTTTTTCGACCAGCTGGAAAAGTATATTACTTCGCTCCTGGTGATTTAGAGCTAAAAAAAGAAGATTATGTTATTGTGGAGACTTCTCGAGGTATAGAATATGGTATGGTGGTAATGCCGCCCCGCAACCTGGAAGAGAGTGAGATAGTGGAACCTTTAAAACCGGTCTTGAGAGAGGCTACTTTAAAGGATAAGGAGAAGTATGAAGAAAATAAAAGATTGGAAAAAGAAGCTTTTGCTATCTGTCTTGATAAAATAGATGACCATGGTCTACCAATGAAGTTAGTCGATGTGGAGTATACTTTTGATCATAATAAAGTTATCTTTTACTTTACTGCTGATGGAAGAGTGGATTTTCGCGAACTTGTTAAGGATTTGGCCAGAGTTTTTAAGACCAGGATAGAATTAAGGCAGATTGGTGTAAGAGATGAAGCCAAAATGATCGGTGGTTTAGGCCCCTGCGGCATGCCCTCCTGTTGTACCAGGTTTTTACGAGAATTTAAGCCAATATCTATCAAGATGGCCAAAAAACAGGAGCTTTCCCTTAATCCGGCCAAGATTTCTGGTCTCTGTGGTCGACTTATGTGCTGTTTGCGATACGAAGCTGATTGCTATAAGAAGATGAAGAAAGAGATGCCTGATTATGGAGAAAAGGTCGAGCTGGCAATCGGTTCCGGTAAAGTTATAGATAGAAATTTAATTAAAAAGACAGTTAAGGTATCAATCAATGAAAAAGAAACTGTTGAAGTTGACCTTGACCATATTGAGGGTTACGAAGAATAAAGAGAAAGGATTAGTTAAAAGTTAGGAGGAGCCACTGTGGATGAAGAAATTTTAAGCACCCTGGCTTACTTTCAGGAAGAAATTGAGGAGCTCTCCCTGAGATTTCAGGAGCTTAAAGATATAACTTATCGCCTTTATCAGGAGAATGAAAAGCTAAAAAAGGAAAACTCTGATTTAAAAGATATGATTTTTCAACGCAAAGAAGATGAGAGCCCTGACTATGAAAAACAGCAGCAGGCAACCTATAATTTAGCCCAACTATACCAGGAGGAATACCATATCTGTCCTTTGAATTTCGGTGATAGAAGAGAGGGTGACTGTCTTTTTTGTCTGCAACTGCTGGAAAATCAGATGGAAAATAAAGAAATTATCAAAACTAAAAAATCAGCCCAACAGGAGAGGGAGATTTCATGATTCCAGGAAAGCTTTTTATCTGCCCAACTCCCATTGGTAATTTAGAAGATATAACCCTGAGAGTTTTAAGGATTTTAGAAGAAGTAGATTTAATTGCCTGTGAGGATACCAGACGTACTGGCAAATTATTAGAACATTTTGAGATAGAAAAGCCCCTTTTAAGTTATCATCAGCATAATGAGGTAAAAAGAACAAAAAAGCTATTGGATAAATTGGGTCAGGGACAGGATATTGCTCTGGTAAGCGATGCTGGCACGCCGGGGATTTCAGATCCGGGAGAGATTATAATCAAAAAAGCCCTTTCGGCTGGAGCAAAAATAATCCCTCTGCCCGGGGCTTCTGCTATATTGCCTGCCCTGGTGGTATCAGGTTTTTCCACCACCAGGTTTACCTACGAAGGTTTTTTGCCCCGCAAGGGCAAGGAGAGAGAGGATAGACTGGCCGAGGTCATAGCTGAGGAAAAGACAGTGGTTATCTATGAGTCCCCCTATCGCCTTTTAGAAACTTTACAGGATTTAGCTGCTAAAATACCGGAGCGAAGAATAGCAATTGTGCGTGAAATTAGCAAGATGCATGAGGAGAAACTATATGGTACAGCCGCTGAATTAGCTGATAAATTAAAGGATAAGCAGGTCAGGGGAGAAGTCGTTCTGGTCCTTGAAGGACGAGAACCGGCAGAAGATGAGCTGGATTTTGCCGATATTACAGTATTAGAGCACCTTAAGTTACTCATGTCGGAAGGATTTACAAAAAAACAGGCTATTAAGGAAGTGGCAGAGGTTAGAGATATGCCCAAAAGTGAAGTTTACCAGGTTGCCATTGCTATTGATGCTAAAATTGACAATAAATAAATTAAGTCCTTGCTTAAGAGACTAAAGGAGAGATGATTATGAGCAAAAAAGATACTTTTTATGTTACCACCCCTATTTATTATCCCAGTGATCGCCTACATATTGGTCATGCCTATACCACTACAGCTGCCGATGCCATATCTCGTTATAAAAAATTGCGAGGTTTTGATACCATGTTTTTAACTGGCTCAGATGAACACGGGCAAAAGATTGAAAGGAAGGCAGCTGAGGCAGAGACTGAACCCCAGCAATATGTAGACAAAATTGTGGCCACTTTTATTGATCTCTGGCAGGAGCTGGGGATTGAATATGACCAGTTTATTAGAACCACTGACGAAAATCATCAGCAGGTTGTGCAGGAGATCTTCAAAAAACTTTATGAACAGGGAGATATTTATCTCGACAAATATGAAGGCTGGTATTGTACTCCCTGTGAGAGCTACTGGCAGGAAAGACAGGTTTCAGAGGAGGAGGTCTGCCCTGATTGTGGACGTCCTTTAGAGTGGGTGGCGGAAGAAAGTTACTTTTTTAAGATGAGCAAATATGCTAAACCGCTACTGGATCATATTAAAAATAATCCTGATTTCATCCAACCAGAAAGCCGTCGCAATGAGATGATTAACTTTATCGAGGAGGGACTGGATGATCTTAGTGTCTCCAGAACAACCTTTGATTGGGGAATCACCTGCCCCATCGATGAGGACCATGTTATCTATGTGTGGATCGATGCTTTAAGCAATTATATCACCGCCATGGGTTACCTCACTGACGAGGATAAATTTAAGCATTACTGGCCGGCTGATATCCATCTGGTAGGAAAGGATATTCTTCGCTTCCATACTATTATTTGGCCAGCTATCCTGATGGCTTTAGATCTACCCTTACCGAAACAGGTATTTGGTCATGGCTGGTTACTGACAGAAACCGGTAAAATGTCTAAATCGGTGGGTAACGTGGTGGACCCCCTGGAGTTGATTGCTGACTTTGGTCGAGATGCCATCCGGTACTTTTTGCTGCGAGAAGTGCAGTTTGGAGCAGACGGAACTTACTCAACAGAAGCTTTGATTCAGCGTATAAATTCTGATCTGGCCAATGATTTAGGCAACCTGCTCAATAGAACAGTTAGCATGGTAGAGCAATATTTTTCCGGAGTGGTCCCTTCTCCTGGAGAAGAACTGGAAATCGACCGGGAACTTAAAGATTTAGCCAGGGAAACCAGAGAGAAGCTGGCAGCAGAGATAGAGGAGTTGCATTTCACCACAGCTTTAGAGGAGCTCTGGCAGTTTGTGAGGCGCTGCAATAAATATATCGATGAGACTCAACCCTGGATTTTGGGCAGAGATGAAGATAAGAAGGATAGGCTGGGAACTATTCTCTATAATTTGCTGGCTGGCTTACGGCAGATAGCCATCATGTTGAAACCCTTTTTAGTCGATGCCCCCGGGGAGTTAGGAGCTCAGCTAGGTGCCAGGCAGGAGATAAAAAAAGCAGATTGGGAAGATTTAACTAACTGGCAGGGGCTCCGGTCCGGGAGCAAAGTATATAAGGGAGAGCCGCTTTTTCCCCGGGTAGACATGGAGGAATATTTTGCCCAGAAAGAAGAAGAGGAACAAAAAAAGGAAAAAAATTCCCGGGAGAGTTCCGGTGAGCAGGAAGATATAGAGGAGGATGAAGAGGGAGTTAACCTTATCAGTTTTGCTGATTTTAAGAAAATGGAACTTAAGGTTGCCCGGATCCTTAAAGCTGAACATATCTCAGGTAGCGATAACCTGCTTAAACTCAAAGTAGACCTGGGTCAGGAAAAACGTCAGCTGGTAGCTGGTATCGCCCAGCATTATGCTGAAGAAGAGTTGACAGGCAAAAATATAGTGATGGTAGCCAATTTAGAACCAGCTGAGATCTTTGGAGTGAAATCTCAGGGTATGTTACTGGCAGCTGAAGACGAAGACGGCAGTCTGGCAATTATTCAACCTGATTCTAAGGTCGAGCCAGGGAGTATTATAAGTTAAAGTTCTTAATTTTGGATAATCAGGGCCTTTATAAAAGAAAAAAGATTGTGAATGCAGGAATTTATATCTTTATCTTGAATTTAAATAATACTAAATGTGAAATTATGCGTAAGGAGTGTGAGATTATGAAGGATAGAGATGCAATTCCCAGAGCAACTATTGAAAGATTACCCCTTTATTATCGTTGCCTGGATAAACTGGATACCTTTGAAGATGTGGAGGTAGTCTCCTCTAAAGATTTAGGGGGTCGCTTGGGAATTCCTCCCACTCAAGTAAGAAAGGACCTCTCCTATTATGGTGAGTTTGGCCGGCGGGGAGTAGGCTATGATGTATATGATTTAAAAAAATCTGTGGGAAATATTTTAGGCGTCGACAAAGTTTGGCCGGCTATCCTGGTTGGAGCTGGAAATTTAGGTAGAGCACTGGTGAATTATGATGGCTTTGCAAAGATGGGCCTGGAAATAGTATCGGTTTTGGATGCTGACCTGGATAAAATCGGCAATAGAATTGGTTCTTTGGAAGTTAAAAGCACCAAGCATTTGACTGAAGTCATTCAAGAAGAGGATATTCATCTGGGCATTTTAACGGTACCCTCTGAGGCAGCCCAGAATGTAGCAGATGAGCTAGTAGAAGCAGGGGTGAAAGCGATCTGGAATTTTGCTCCCACCCGACTTTATGTACCTGATGATGTCACGGTGCGCAATGAAGACCTGGCAATAGGTATTGTCAGCTTAATATATCATTTGAGCTGGCAGGAAAAAGAAAAAACGGAGGAATGATCCTGTTAATAATTTGAGTTTCAACCCTTCTGGTAAAAGGAAAAATGGGTCTTATCAAGGTTGTATTTTCCTGGATTAAAAATAAACTCTGTATTGCCCAGGAAGAAATACCCCTCAGGCTTTAAGACATCTACAAATTTTTGCGTCAGCTGGGCTTTGAGTTCCTTGGTGAGGTAAATGAAAAAATTTCTACTCAGGATAAGGTGCCAGCCACTGGAAAAACGATCATTTATTAGATCTTTTTCTTCAAACTTAACTTTGCTCATAATTTCAGAAGATAATTGGAACTTGTCTTTATCCTGGTCTAAAGGAGTAAAATATTTCTCCATTATCTCAGAGGGGACACTTTTTAGAGAGTTTGTTCCATAGACTCCTTCCTTAGCTACCTGAAGTATTTCAGGATCTAAGTCACTGGCTAAAATGCTGTAACGGGAAGAGTCTATTCCCATTTCTGTTAAGATAATTGCTATCGTATAGGGCTCACAACCATTAGAGCAGGGTGCACTCCATATTTTAATTCTTTCAGAAAAATTAGCAAAGAGTTGGGGTAGTATTTTTTCTCTAAGATGGCTAAAACTCTTAGGATTGCGAAAGAATTCCGATGTATTGATGGTAAAATGATCAAGATAGGCAGCCCTGAATTCAACATCATTTTTTAGTTTTCTTAAACATTGATCATAATCATCTATGTCATAACGTCGCATCAAACTCTCGGTGCGGCGTTTTACCCTTTTTAATTTATAGCCATCAAGATTTACATTTAATAGTTTAGCTGCTTCATCTTTAAATCCAGTAAAATCTAAAGTCATGATAATCTCCTTTCGATAAGATTGACTAATTTTGACGGTATTTCTGGTCGGGGTAAAATTTCATCATAAGCACCAGCTTTAATAGTTGTGCCCGGCATTCCATAGACCAAAGCGGTGCTCTTATCCTCAACTAATCCATAGCCCTGATTTTCCTTGACTTTTTTCATTCCTTCTCCTCCATCATGCCCCATTCCTGTTAGGATAACCCCTATTATTCGCTCCTTAAATACCGGGGCTAAAGATTCTAACATGTGATCAACGCAGGGCCTTACACCCCATTTTTTAGGCTCTTGATTTAATCTGGCTTCTCCCTTATGATTAAAGATAAGGTGATAATCTCCGGGGGCTAAAATAGCCCGGCCTGGTTTTAATTTATCTCCGTTACTGGCTTCTATAACTTCCAGGTTGGACTCATTATCTAACCTCTGAGCTAAGGTGGTGGTAAAGCCAGCTGGCATATGCTGGACAATAGCTAACGCAGCCGGAAGATCAGCAGGTAAAGCAGCAATAACTTCTTTAAGGGCCCTGGGACCACCAGAAGAAGCTCCTATAGCTATCACCGGGTAAGTTTCTCGACTAACGCTGGTAGAAACCTCACAGCGCAAGCATTTTTGGGGGGCTGATTTAGTCTTTTTAATAGTTGAGCTGGGTTTTTCTGCTTCCACAGAGGCTTTGATTTTTTCCCGCAATTCGTCTATAATATCATCAATGTTGAGAGAAATTGAGCCCGAGGGTTTAGGGATAAAATCAAAGGCTCCAATTTCAAGAGCCTGCATTACGGTTTCTCTGTTATCAAGGGCACTGACCATAATCACGGCAGGTTCTAAGCCCTGCTCAATAATCTCCTGTAAAGTATCCAGACCATTTTTGACGGGCATCTCTATATCTAAAGTAACAACATCGGGCTTTAATTTTTTAATATATTCTAAAGCCTGCTTACCATTGCGAGCTGTATCAATGACCTGGAGATCTGGATCTTTATTTATGGATTTTTTAAATAGTTGGCGCATAAAAGCTGAATCATCGACTACTAAAACTTTGATCATATTAAATTCCTCCTAAAATTATGCCTATCTAATAATAATTTCTGCTTAACTTACAAAAATCCTGCAATTAATTGAGGTGATTAATTTGGCATTGGAAATAGCTGTACTTGCCAGTGGAAGTTCTGGCAACGCAATTTACTTAAATGAAGGAAATATTACTCTCCTGATAGATGCGGGCTTGAGTGGTAAAGAGATAGAAAGAAGAATGAAGAAAATTGCCCGCAATCCTGCTGATTTAGATGCTTTGCTTATTACCCATGAACATGGAGACCATATTAAAGGAGCCGGTGTTTTAGCCCGTCGCTATAATATTCCCATCTATGCTACCGAGGGGACCTGGAAGGCGGCAGAAAAGAAATTGGGCAAACTTAAATCCCGGCAAAAAAGATTAACGAAAGAAAGATGGCAGTTAGGTGGACTAACAATTGAGAGTTTTCCTATCCCCCATGATGCTGCAGAACCGGTGGGCTATACCTTTAGCAATGAAGAAATTAAAGTGGGGCTGGCGACGGATATGGGTTATATTACCTCTGAAATAACCGAAGCACTGCAGGGACTGGATTGTTTGCTCCTGGAGGCCAATCATGACCTGGATTTATTGCGGGAGGGGAGTTATCCAGTTAGATTAAAGCGGCGAATTCGCAGTGAAGGGGGGCATTTATCCAATGAAGAGACAGCTCGCTGGTTACCAGAAATATTAGCCTCCTCACGAAGCAATTATCCGGTGGTTTTTCTTTCTCATTTAAGTGCAGAAAATAATCGGCCGGAGCTGGCCTATTTAACAGTGAAAAATTCTCTCAAAGAAGCTGGCTATAATATAGGAGATGATTTGATACTTAAATGTGCTCCCCGGAGAGAGCCGGGAAAATTGTTAGTTTTAGATAATCTCTGTCAAGAAGGTGAGAAATCATGATGACCATCAATATTGTTGCGGTAGGAAAAATAAAAGAAAATTATATAATAAAGGGAATTTCTGAATATACCAAAAGGTTGACGAATTACTGCAAAATCAACATTAAAGAAGTGAAACAGGAAAACATACCTGGAAACCCTTCCCAGTCCAGTATCGAGAAGATAAAAGATAAAGAAGGGGAAAGAGTCATTGCTCAAATCCCAGCAAATAGTTATGCAATTGCTCTGGATGTGAAGGGAAAACCCATGACCTCAGAAGGACTAGCTCAATCCCTACAGAATTTACAGGTTAAAGGAGTCAGTGAGGTCACTTTTATAATTGGAGGAACTTTAGGACTTAGTGAGCAAGTTTTAGATGAAGTGGATTATAGCCTTTCGCTTTCTCATATGACCTTTACTCATCAAATGATTCGTCTGATTTTATTGGAGCAGATTTATCGCGCCTTTAAAATTATTTCCAATGAGCCCTATCATAGATAAGAGGGGCAAAATAATATAAAAGGAGAAAGGTGGATCAAGATGAAAATAACTACTAATTGGCAGCGAGGTTTGAGTTTTGTGAGCACTGGAGAATCAGGACATGAAATTTTAATGGATGCTTCCCGGGAAGCAGGAGGAGAAGATAGAGGGCCGCGACCTATGGAGCTGCTTTTACATGGCCTGGCAGGTTGTATGGGCATCGATGTTGTGATGATTTTAAAGAAAATGCAGGCTGAAATAGCTGACCTTGAGATTGAGGTAGAAGGTGAAAGAGCTGAAGAGCATCCCCGGCGTTTTGTTACCATAAATATTAAATTTTCTCTAAAGGGAAGGGGTCTAACAGAAAAAAATGTCAATAGAGCAGTAAAACTCTCAGAGGATAAATACTGTTCTGCTGGCAATTCACTAAATGCTGATATAACCACGGAATATACCTTTTCCAATGAGGAATGATATTATTTTTAAACTCCCTGTTTCTGATTATTCAGGAGCGGGGCTATTTTTTTGGTTAAAGGTTAACTTATTAAAAAAATAACTCAATCCTGGCAGGAACTTCTTAAATCTTATTGAATATATAAAGTAAGATTTACAGGAAAAATACAGTTAAAGTATATCCTTTGGACTAGACCAATCTTTTATTAGGCAGCATTAAGCAGCAAACTTTTATTTTACAGCTATAAATAAATTTTTAGGAGGAATAACATGATAAATTTGTCAATTAACGAAGGCAGGCTGAAAAATGCAGTTGCTAGAGCGGCGGAAGAAGGAGTTATACTGCCGACCTTTGAACAGATGAAAAATCCTGATTTGATACCGGAAAAGATCAAAGAAAAATTAAAGGATATTGGACTCTGGGAGATTAACTCTCTTAATCTCTTTAGAATTAGCTGGCAGAATGAACCTACCAGAGAGGGAGGGCAATTTGGGGGAGTTAATTTTCTGGAACTACCCTCTGAGCTAACCGGGGTTGATGCTAAAATTATAGCCCTGGTAGGCAAGTGGTTTCCTACAGGAGCCCACAAGGTTGGAGCTACTTATGGTTGTCTGGTGCCTAAATTGGTAACAGGCCAATTTGACCCTACTGCTGAAAAAGCTGTCTGGCCATCAACAGGCAATTATTGTCGTGGTGGCGCCTATAATTCTCAGCTTTTAGGCTGTGAATCTATAGCTATATTACCAGAAGGAATGAGCCAGGAACGTTTTGACTGGCTGGCCGAGGTAGCTGACGAAGTAATAAGCACTCCTGGAACCGAAAGCAATGTTAAAGAAATTTTTGATAAATGCTGGGAGTTAAGAGAGACTCGAGATAACATTCAGATCTTTAATCAGTTTGAAGAATTAGGCAATCATCTCTGGCATTATGAAGTAACGGGAGATGCGATGTTAAAAGCCTTTGCAGAAATAGCTGATGATAATACCCGTCTGGCAGGTATTACTCTAACTTCGGGCTCAGCTGGAACCCTGGCCTCAGCAGATAGAGTAAAGGAGAGCCATCCTCAGGCCAGACTAGCAGTAGCTGAGGCTTTACAGTGCCCTACCTTACTTTATAATGGTTTTGGTGATCACCGCATCGAAGGTATCGGCGATAAACATGTACCCTGGGTCCATAATGTAAAGAATACTGATATGGTGCTGGGGATTGACGATAATGACTCCATGGCCCTTACCCGACTTTTTAATACAGAAGTCGGTAAAGAGTATTTAGCTGAGAGAGGCGTTGACAGTGAAACTATTGATAGATTACCTTTAATGGGTATTTCAGGAATTTCAAATATGCTGGCGGCTATAAAATATGCCAAGTATTACGAACTGACAGAGGAAGACGTGGTGATGACAGTATTAACAGATTCCATGGAACTCTATGGTTCAAGGGTAGAGGAGATGAAGGAAGAAGCCGGTGAATATGAAGAGACTGATGCAGCCATTGATTATCATAAGCATCTTCTGGGTCAAAAAATTGATCATGTGCAGGAACTTGATTATTACAGCAAAAAGCGGATCCATAATTTAAAATACTATACCTGGATTGAGCAGCAGGGTCGAGATAGCGAAGAGTTGAAGGCCCAGTGGTATGATTATGAAAACTATTGGGGTGAACTTCATAATATGGCCCCGGAGATTGATAAATTGATCGAAGAGTTTAATCAAGAGACAGGTCTCAAGGAGGAGTTGGAATAAAAGATGGATTTTGTGAGTAGATTAAGCTGTATCAATTGTGGAAAAACACATTCAGCTGAACCAGATCGCTATCTTTGCGATGATTGTGGGGATGAAGGCCTTTTGGAAGTGGAGTACGATTATGAAAAGATAGCAGCCAGATGGTCGAAGGAAGAGCTGGCAGCTGAGAGTGATGAAAGAATTTGGCGCTATCATCCTCTATTACCTGTGGAAAAGGAGACGCCTCGTCCTCCTTTAAATGTAGGCAATACTCCCCTTTATCCCTCACAGGTTATGGCGGAAAAGCTAGGAGTAAAGAAGCTCTGGATAAAAGACGATGGTTTAAATCCTACGGGTTCTCTTAAGGATAGAGCTTCTGCCCTGGCAGTAGTAAAGGCCCAGGAGGCCGGGGCTGAGATAGTCTCCTGTTCCTCCACGGGTAATGCTGCCTCTTCTCTGGCCGGTAATGCCGCTTCTCTGGGAGGCAAGTTGCAGACAGTTATTTTTGTCCCGGAAAGAGCACCGGGAGGAAAACTAGCACAACTGCTGTTATATGGTGCTACAGTGGTCTCAGTACAGGGCTCCTATGAGGAAGCTTATTATCTTTCCCGGGATGCAATCAAAAAATGGGGCTGGTACAATAGAAACGCCGGGATAAATCCCTATTTAGTGGAAGGGAAAAAGACAGCAGTTTTAGAGCTGGCAGAACAGCTGGACTTTAACCTTCCTGATTGGCTGGTCTTTTCCGTCGGGGATGGCTGTACTATAGCTGGCGCCTGGAAGGCTTTACAGGATTTAAGAGAGATAGGTTTCATCAAAAAAGTTCCCCGATTACTAGGGGTTCAGGCTGAAGGCTGTGCTCCCATTACTGAGGCCTTTTATTCCGATAGTGATTTAAAAATCACCTCTGAAGATACAGTAGCTGATAGTATAGCAGTGGGTAATCCCCGTAACTATAAAAAAGCTATTAGGGGAATAAAGGCCAGCCAGGGGGAGATGGTCAATGTAAGTGATGAAGAAATATTTGCCATGATGAGACTATTAGGCAGAACCACCGGAGTCTTTGCTGAACCTGCTGGAGTGGCTGGCTTAGCCGGAGTCCAGCGGATGGTAGACAGAGGAGAGATATCTTCAGCAGCTGAGATAGGCTTTGTAGTAACTGGCAATGGTTTAAAGGATATTGATAATGCTCGCAGGGCAGCCGGAGAACCGATTGAAATGGAGCCGGACATTGACTCATTGGCTGAAGCTTTTGTCAGAAAGGGGATAATTTAGCATGCAGGAGAATCAAAAACTAGGGAGCAGAATCAGGAAGATGCGCCGCTCTCATAATATGAGCCTGGCAGATTTAGCTGATAAAATCAGCAAAACTTCCAGTTATCTCAGCCAGGTGGAAAGAGGTCTGGCTGAGCCTTCAATTACAGCTTTAAGAGAGATATCCAAGGCTTTAGAAGTCCCTATTTTTTACTTCCTGGCTGAGGAAGAGGAGCATAATGCCGTTGTGCGACAGGAAGAGCGCAAACAAATTAAATTTCCTGGTTCAAACTCCAGAGTGGAGCTTTTATCCCCCAATCTCAACAACCAGATAGAGCTTATTGAAGCCCGGCTGGCGCCTGGCGATAGTATGGTGGAAGAACCCTTGCCCCATCAGGGGGAAGAATGCACATTAGTTCTGGAAGGAAAAATGGAAATACAGGTGGGAGACCAATACCACAGGCTGGGACCTGGTGATAGTGTTTATTATATTGCTAATATCCCCCATAAGATAACCAATATTGGTGAAAAGGAATTGGTCTTTATTTCCGCAATAACCCCGCCTAACTTTTAAAAATTAAATTTATAGGAGGTTTTTGATATGCAAACTGTTTTTCGTAATAAAGATTTTATCACTCTACAGGAATGGAGCAGAGAGGAAATAGATACTCTTCTGGATGTCTCCCTGGATTTGAAAAGGAAATTCGCTATGGATATTCCCACCCCTTATCTGCAGAATAAGACTGCTTTACTGATGTTTTTTGAAGAGTCTACCAGAACTCGCAACTCCATGGAAGCTGGCCTGGCTCAGCTTGGCGGACATGCTAACTTTCTTGATACCTCTACTATGCAGGTTTCCCATGGCGAGGTGGCTAAAGACACAGCTGTAATATTAGGAAGTTATGGACATGCTATTGCCTGCCGCAATTGTAACTGGGAAGAGGGCAACAGGTATCTGCGAGAAATGGCAGAACATACCCCGGTACCCATCATGAATTTGCAGTGTGACCTATACCATCCCATGCAGGGTTTAGCTGATCTATTGACTATAAAAGAAAAGAAAGAGGTCACCAGAAACTTAAAAGTATCTGTAATCTGGGCCTATGCTACCACCCATAAAAAGCCTATCTCCGTTCCTCTTACTCAGATATTGTTATTCCCCCGCTATACCATGGATGTAACCTTAGCCTATCCAGAAGGTTTTGAACTGCCAGAATGGGCCTATAAACAGGCTAAAAAGAATGCAGAGCAGAGTGGTGGCTCCTTTAGAATAACTCACGACCAGGAAGAAGCCTACCAGGATGCCGATATAGTTATCCCTAAAAACTGGGGTAGCTGGGTTAGTGATCCCAAGGATGAAAAGGGCAGCTCCCTATTGGATGCCAATAAAGACTGGAAATGTACCGAAGAGAGAATGGCTTTAGCTAAAGACGATGCCATGTATATGCATGCCTTACCTGCTGATAGAGGAAATGAAGTTGAGGATTCTGTCATTGATGGACCTCAATCCATTGTTTACAGTGAAGCAGAAAATAGACTGCATACCGCTAAGGCCGTTATGGCGTTAACTATGGGCGGACGGGGGTAAGATAATATGGCTAATAAGGAAATGATAACTAAAATTAAAGCCGAGATTGCTAAACATGAAGATGAAATGGTAAAATTCATGCGAGACATTATCCGTATCCCCAGTGAAAGCTGCCAGGAAGAAGAAGTTGTTAAACGCATCAAAGAAGAGATGGAGAAAGTTGGCTTTGCTGAGGCTTTCATTGATGAAATGGGGAATATCATCGGTCGAGTAGGCCAGGGCGATAAGGTTATTGCCTATGATGCCCATATCGATACCGTAGGGATTGGTGACCCAGAGGAGTGGGAATGGGATCCCTATGAAGGGAAAATGGAAGATGGTTATATCTATGGTCGAGGGGCAACTGACCAGGAAGCCGCCATGGTCTCCATGGTCTACGCCGGTAAAGCCATCAAGGATTTAGGGCTCCATGAGGATTTTAGTCTTTACTTTGTAGGCACTGTCCAGGAAGAGGACTGCGATGGTCTCTGCTGGCAGTATATCATAAATGAAGATATAATAGACCCTGAAGTGGTGGTAATTACTGAACCCTCTAATCTTAATATTTACCGTGGCCACCGCGGAAGGATGGAGATGAAGGTGATCACCGAAGGTGTTTCCTGTCATGGCAGTGCTCCAGAACGAGGTGATAACTCTCTCTATAAGATGGCCAAAATAATATCTGGAATTGAAAGATTAAATGAAAAATTAAAAAATGATGATTTTCTTGGTAAAGGTACCATAGTGGCTACCCACATCACCAATGAGACTCCAAGTTTAAATGCTGTTCCCAATAAAACAGTGATACATCTGGATAGACGCCTGACTGCAGGAGAGGATAAAGAGTTAGCTGTAAAACAGGTTGAAGAGGTTATCGCTGAAGCCGGGGTAGAGGCTGAAGTGGAAATTCCTCTTTATGATACGCCAAGCTATACCGGCCTGGTCTATGAAACTGAAAAATATTATCCCACCTGGGTTTTAGAAGAGGATCATCCGGCTATTAAATCGGCTGTCACGACCTTCGAAGAAGTTTTTGAGGAGGAGCCTCTGGTAGATAAATGGACCTTCAGCACTAATGGTGTTTCCATCATGGGTCGAGAAGAGATACCCTGTATAGGTTTTGGGCCGGCAAATGAGATCTATGCCCATACCGTTAATGAGAAGGTTTCTGTAGACCACCTTTTAAAGGCAGCTTACTTCTATGCCTGGTTACCTGCTAACCTTTAACCAGCAAAAGAATTGATTTTTCTAAGGGCCAAAACCTGGTTCAATACCACAAGTTTTGGTCCTTTTCTGTTTTATTTTAATTTAATCTGTTAGCAGGATTTTATTGTTATTGCTAGAATTTAAAACTAACTAAGCAAAATTTATTGTGGAGGTGTTTATTTATGCCGGAGAAAAAACAGGTTAACAAATCTAAGAAGCGGGTAGATGCCCGAGCAAAAGTCACCGGTAAGGCTAAGTTTGGTGCTGATTTGAAGTTTCATAATATGTTGTATGGCCAGGTTGTTAGAACTGAGTATCCTCATGCCAAAATAATAAATATAAATAAGAGCAAGGCTGAAGAATATCCTGGAGTAGAGGTAGTCATGACGGCTGAAGATATTCCCAATAATCTCTTTGGGGTAATAATTGAAAATCAGCAGGTTTTAGCTGAAGACAGGGTTTTATATATTGGAGATGGAGTGGCGATGCTGGCGGCCAGAAGCAAAAAAGCTGCCCGGGAAGCAGCTAAGCTAATCGAAGTGGAATATGAAGAACTACCTGGAGTATACGGCGTGGAAGAAGCTCGCCAGGCTGATTCCCCGGTAGTTATGCCAGGAGAGGAAAACAATCAGGTTATTCACCATCCTCTTAGAAAAGGTGATGTATCCGAAGGCCTGACTGAAGCTGATATAGTTATGGAAAGAAAATATACCACTCAGTTTGTTGAGCATGCCTATATAGAGCCAGAAGCAGTAACGGTAGTTCCTGAAGAGCGCAACACCCTGGTTACTGTTTATGGAGCGGTGCAAAATCCCAATGCCACTAGAGATGCCGTGGCTAATGTTTTGGACTGTGATCTCAGCAAAGTTAGAATAATCCAGGATAATATGGGTGGCTCCTTTGGCGGTAAGGATGAAAATATCTCGGCTATGGCCTGCCGCGCTGCAGTTATGGCTTTAGCTACTAATAAACCAGTCCAGCTGGTTAATAGCAGAGAAGAATCAATAATTGAAAGCTATAAACGACATCCCTATACCATGAACTACAAGATTGGCGCCAAGGACGATGGGGAATTAGTGGCCATGGAGATTGAAGCAGTTGCTGATAGCGGGGCTTATGCCTGTCAGACCCCCTTCGTTACCTGGAGGTCAGTAGTTCAGGCTACAGGTCCCTATGAAGTGCCAAATGTTAAAACAGATACCTATGGTTTTTATACCAATAGTCCCTACACCGGCGCCATGCGGGGTTATGGCTCACCACCGGTTATCTTTGCCCAGGAGTCGATGATGGATGAACTGGCAGCAGAGTTAGATTTGACTCCAGCAGAAATTAGACGCAAAAACATGTTTAAAAACAATTCCCGCACCGCCAGCAATCAAAAACTTGACAATCACGAAGTCAGCCTGACAGAGGTGATGGATAAAGCTCTGTCGGCTATCGATTATCATGATAAATACGAGAAATATAACCAACCTCAGGATAGCACCATTAAAAGAGGGATTGGTTTTGCTATAAGTTATCGAGGAGTAAGCCTGGGAGCTGAGGCTATCGATGCAGCTGGTGCCATCGTCTCTGTGCAAAAAGATGGCAGTATCATCCTTTATTCTGGTCTGGCAGAAAATGGTCAGGGTCTCAAAACAGTATTTTCCCAGATAGCCGCCGAGGAGTTAGGTGTTAGCCTGGAGCGGATAACCCACATGGAAACTGATACTTCTGTTTCTCCTGAGAGCGGTTCCACAGTTGCTTCCCGCAGTACTCTGGTAGGGGGAAGTGCCGTGAAAAAAGCCGCTGAAAATATCAAGACTGTAATAGCAGAATTTGTAGCTGAAGAGTACGATTATAGCGGTAAAATAATTTATCGCGACGATGCCCTATATACTAAAGAGGGAGAAAGGATTGTTGCTTTCCCAGAACTGGCGGCCACTGCTTTTCATAACGGTGTCTTTCTTTCTTCCTATGGCTGGTACAAAGCCCCGGGGATTTCCTGGGATGAAGAGACTGGTCAGGGACGCCCTTACTTCACCTATGTCTATGGCTGCCAGGCTGCTGAAGTGGAAGTAGATACCGGCACTGGCGAGGTTAAAGTTGTTAATATGTCGGCAGCTCATGATGTGGGTAAAGCCATCAATCCTGCCAATGTCAGAGGACAAATCTACGGAGGAGCAGTAATGGCTTTAGGTCACGCCCTGATGGAAGACCTAGGATTTTCTAAGGGTTTCATCAAGCACACCAACTTTGATGAATATTTAATCCCAACGGTCAAGGATGCCCCGGAAAATATTGAGGCAATAATAGTAGAAAATCCCGACCCTGCCGGCCCCTATGGTGCTAAATCTATTGGTGAACCGGCCATGGAATTGGGAGGGGCAGCCATTAATAATGCTATTGCCCAGGCTACCGGTCGACGCCTGCGCGATCTGCCCTTAAATCTGGAGAGAGTATTACTGGGCCGGAATTTGAGTAAGGAGGACTAAAAATGAAGAAAGATATATCCTTTTATCACTGTGAAGAACTTGATGCTGCTCTTAAATTACTGGCTGAAGATAACAATCTTAAACCAATAGCTGGTGGAACTGATTTAATGGTAGAGATGAGAAATGACGAGAATTTCCAGGAAAATATCAGTGGTCTTTTAGATATAACAGCCTTAGAGGAGTTGCAGGGGATCACGGTAAAAGAAAATCATATAAATATTGGAGCTCTGGTCACTCACCAGGAGATTGTCAACTCAGAGGTTTTGCAGGAAAAATACAGCGCTTTAGTAGCAGCTGCTGCAGCCATTGGTTCCACTCAGATTAGAAATAGAGGCACCATCGGTGGTAATGTCTGCAATGCAGCAGCCTGTGCCGATACCCTCGGTCCCCTGATAGCCTTTGAAGCTGACGCTTTGTTAGAGTCCTATGCTGGAGAGAGAGTAGTGCCAGCGGCGGATTTGGTTACCAGGCCTTATCAAACGGTGATCAGAGATGATGAGCTCTTAAAATGCTTTAGACTTCCTCTGCCAGCTGCTGATACCTTTAGCAACTTCCAAAAAATAGGCAGAAGGCAGGCTTTAGCTATCACCAGAATCAGCCTGGCTTTAGTGGCGCAAATTGCCGATGGTATGGTAAAGCAGGTCAAAGTAGTGCCAGGTTCTACCACTCCAGTACCTGAACCCTTTGCTGGTGTAGAAGCCAGGATAAGAGATAGAAAAATTGCTGATTTAAAACCGGCAGAAATAGCTGCAGCAGCTTCCGAAGAGATGGTAAGTATAACTGGAGAACGATGGTCAACTCCTTATAAAAAACCGGCTTTGGAGACCCTGGTGACTAGAGCTTTAGTTCAATTGAAGGAGGTGGCTGATAATGAGTGAGATTAAAGTTGAATTTACCTTAAATGATAATAAAGAATCTGTAGTGGTACCTGCCGAGGAGCGACTTTTAGATACTCTGCGGGAAAGATTTGATCTTACTGGAACCAAGGAGGGCTGTGGAGTAGGTGAATGTGGTGCCTGTACAGTTATTCTCGATGGCGAGGCCGTGAATTCCTGTCTGGTCCCTACAGCCCAGGTTGATGGCCGCCAGGTGAGGACAGTGGAAGGATTAGCAGAAGGTGATGAACTTGACCCCCTGCAACAATCCTTTATTGATCATCAGGCCGTACAATGCGGTTTCTGTACTCCAGGCATGTTGATGTCGGCTCGGGCTTTGCTGGATAAAAACACCAGCCCCACCGAGGAAGAGATTAAGACGGCCCTAGATGGAAACCTTTGCCGCTGCACTGGTTATAAACAGATTGTCGACGCCGTAGAGGCGGCAGCAAAGAAGGAGGAGAGAGAATAAGTGGCTATTACTCTGTTTAAAAAGGCCCGGGAAATAATCACCATGGACGAAGAGCTTGGTCGCTTAAAAAATCATGACCTCCTTGTTATGGATAATAAAGTTGCGGCTTTAAAAAAAGAAATTACCAGAGAGGACCTTAAAAATAATTACCTTAAAGATAAAAATATGGACTGGCAGGATATAAGGACTATTTCAGCTGAAGACTATTTTATCTTTCCAGGTTTAATCAATACCCATCACCATTTTTATCAGGTTCTTACCAGAAATATCAGGGAGGTCCAGGATGTCGAGCTCTTTGCCTGGCTTAAATATCTCTATCCTATCTGGGCGGAGTTGACACCAGAAGCAGTATATTACAGTACTTTAGTTGCTGCCGGAGAATTATTAAAAACTGGATGTACAACATCGGTTGATCAATTTTATGTTTTCCCGCGGCAGGAGAAGCTCACTTTATTAGACGAAGAGTTTAGAGCGGCTCAGGAGATTGGCATCAGGTTACATGCCTGTCGCGGCAGTATGTCATTAAGTGAAAAAGATGGTGGTTTGCCTCCAGATAGGGTGGTGCAGGAAGAGGAAGAAATTCTGGCTGATACCAGTAGAGTGATAGAAAAATATCACGACCCTAATCCTCAGGCCAAACAGAGGGTGATTGTTTCTCCCTGTTCTCCTTTTTCAGTGACTGAGGAGCTGATGAAGGAGTCGATTAAACTGGCCAGACATCATGGAGTTATGGCTCACACCCATCTTGCTGAAACGAAGGATGAGGATGAATTCTGTCAGGAAAAATTTGGATTCAGCCCCCTGGAATACATGGAAAAAGTGGGTTGGGTAGGCCCTGATGTTTTCTTTGCCCATGGAGTCCATTTAAACAATGAAGAGCTTAAAAGGATGGCCCGAACCGATACCGGTGTGGCTCACTGTCCGATATCAAATATGAAACTATCTTCAGGCACAGCACCGGTGCCAGAAATGCGGGCTAAAGGAGTTCCCGTTGCTCTGGCAGTCGATGGCAGTGCCAGCAATGATGCCTCGAATATGATAGCTGAGATGAAAAGTTGCCTCCTGCTCCACAAATTACAGAGTGGGATAACCTCTTTAGGGCCTGAGGACGTCTTACAGATGGCTACCACAGGAGGAAGTGAACTCTTAAATCAACCTGAGATTGGCAGTTTATCTGTGGGCCAGGCAGCGGATTTATTTATGCTGGATTGTAATAGATTAGCTTTAGCTGGAGGTTTATCTGACCCGGTCTCTGCTCTCATCAATACCGGCACCAATCAAGAAGTGGATTTAACAATGGTAGCAGGAGAAATTGTAGTGGAAGATGGTAGGCTAAAGAATATTGCTGAAAGAGAAGTAGCTGCTAAAACCAATAAATTGGCTGAAAAGATGTTAGCCAGTAAAGCTGACCATTAAAGTTAGGAGGTCTAATATGCTGTTAATTCACAATGGCCTAGTTATAACCTGTAACGAAGAAGATGATGTTATTGAGGCAGGAGCAGTTTTGATGGCTGGCGATGAGATTAAAGAGGTGGGCTCCTCAGAGGATTTACTGGAGCGCTATCCAGAAGCTGAAAGAATAGATGCTGAAAAAAATATTGTTATGCCGGGGTTAATAAATGCCCACATGCATTTATATAGCACCTTTGCCCGGGGTATGGATTTAAAGACTGACCAGCCTCCCAAGAACTTTCTGGAGATATTAGAGAAACTATGGTGGAGGCTGGATAATACTCTGAGCGAGCCTGAGGATATTTATTACAGTGCCCTGGCTGCTATCCTTGAGGGAATTAAAAGGGGTACTACAACTATTTTTGATCATCATGCCAGTTTTGGTTTAATAGAAGGCTCCCTGGATATAATTAAGCAGGCGGTGGAGGAAGCTGGAATTAGAGCCAGTCTCTGTTTTGAAGCCTCTGACCGCCAGGGGAAAGATTTAACGCAGGAGAGCTTGGAGGAAAATGTTCGTTTTATTGAAGAGTTAGAAGCTGAAGAAAATAATTATCTCAGTGGCCTCTTTGGACTCCATGCCTCCTTTACCTTAGAGGATGATACTCTGGCCCATATCGGAGATATCCTCTCTGATTTAGAGGTGCCCTGTCATCTCCATGTAGCAGAGGGCAGAGCAGATGTTAGAGATAGCAAGAAAAGAGGCTATAAAAATATTGTTGAAAGACTGGACAAATATGGCATCTGGCAGCCAGGTACCCTGGCAGTCCATGGAGTTCATCTTACGGAAGAAGAGTATGAACTATTAGCTGCCAGAGATTGTCATTTGGTTCACAACCCTCAATCAAATATGAGCAATGCCGTAGGAGCAGCTGACCTTCCAAAGGCCCGCGATAAGGGCCTGGGGATTGTTTTAGGTACTGATGGTTACACCACCGATATGTTTGCCAGCCTTCAGGTGGCGTCTATTTTGTCAGCCCATCAGGCAGGAGATCCCAGAGTAGGCGGAGAAATAGCTCAAAAGATGCTTTTTTCTGCTAATCCTGAGCTGGCCAGCAAAACCTTTGCCAAAAAGCTGGGTAGCTTAGAAGAAGGGGCAGGAGCTGATGTGATTATTGTTGATTATCAGGGCCCCACTCCAATAACAGAAGATAATTATTATGGCCATATATTGATGGGATTGACGGGAGATAAAGTAATAACCACTATAGCCCAGGGAGAAGTTTTGCTGAAAAATCGGGAGGTGAAGGTATTAGATGATGAAAAATTCACGGCAAAATGCAAGCAACAGGCAAGAAAATTTTGGCGAAAATTCTAAGAAGGGTCAAAAGGAACCTGAACAGGTTTTAGGGCAGAATGTACCTATTGGCAGTGCTGATTATCTTGCCCCTGAATCTTTAAATAAAGCCTTAGAATATCGCAGCAGATACGGTTATAAAGCAGTAGTAATAGCCGGGGGCACCGATATCATGGTTGATTATTTTGAAAAATTACCGGAGGTTACTAGCTGGTTAGACCTGACAAAAATTTCAGCTCTTAAAAATATTGAAATAACCAGGGAAGAGATTATTATAGGCAGTCTGGTTACTCATCTAGAAATAGCCAGAAATGAAGAGTTAAAAAAATATTTACCGCTATTAGCAGCTGCTTCCTCAGAGGTGGGTTCCTGGCAGATTCAAAGCCGGGGGACAATTGGTGGAAATATTGTAACCTCTTCACCGGCGGGAGATACATTAGCTCCCTTGCTGGCCTATCAAGCCAGATTTGTGCTGGCCAGTACTGAAGGGGAAAGGGAAGTGGCGGCGGAAGAATTTTTTGTCGGTCCCAAAGATAATATTATGGAGCCGCAGGAGCTTTTAACAAAAATCATTATACCACATCCCCCTGAAAACACCATCAGTCGCTGGTGGAAAGTGGGCAAAAGAAAAGCTATGATTATATCTAGCCTTACTATGGCTTTGCTTTTGGAAGTAAATAAAAATGACAGAATTCAATCTGCTCGAGCTGCCTACGGGGCTGTGGCACCGACGCCACTGCGACTGGAAAGTCTGGAAGAATATTTAACCGATAAAGATTTACAGGAAGTCGAACTAAAAAAAGCAGGCAATTTAGCGGAGGAAGCTATTTCTCCTATCTCTGATATTAGAGGCACCGAAGAATACCGCCGTCAGGTAACCAGAGATATAACCATTGAAGCCCTGCGAGAAATGCAGCAAAGATGAGGAGGATTAGAAAATGAAAATAACCTTTACAATAAATAATAAAGAAAAAACTGTAGAAGTTTCTCCCCATCAACGACTGCTAGATGTTATTAGAAAAGAGCTGGGCTTAACAGCTGCCAAGGAAGGTTGCGGCAAAGGAGAATGTGGAGCCTGTACAGTTCTTTTGAATGGGGAGCCAGTAGCGTCCTGTCTGGTATTAGCTCCTCAGGCTGATGGGGCAGAGATATTAACAGTAGAAGGACTATTATCAGAGGAAGGCGATATCCATCCTTTACAGCAGGCCTTTTTAGATGCCGGAGCAGTCCAGTGTGGTTTTTGTATACCAGGTACTATCATGACCAGCTATCGTCTGCTACAGGAAAAAGCTAATCCAGAACGGCAAGAAATAAGGGAAGCTTTGGCAGGGAATATCTGCCGCTGTACCGGTTATCAAAAAATTATTGATGCCGTAGAATTGGCGGCAGAAAAATGGCAAGCTGGAGGTGAAGTTCAGTGAGCAAAAAATATATAGGTAAGGCAGTAAAAAAAGTTGATGCTCAAGCGAAAGTCAATGGTGAAGCAGAATATACCGAAGATCTCATCAATGAGTTTTCTGATTTACTCCATATGAGAGTACTGCGAGCTCCGCATCCCCATGCCTACCTAAAAGATATCGATATTTCAGAAGCCCTGGAGGTTCCCGGGGTAGTAGCTGTATTTACCAAAGCAGATTTTCCGAAACTTTCGGAATTCGGTTTGATCATAAAAGACCAGCCGGTTCTAGTGGGCAAGGGAGAAAAGATGCGCTTTTTAGGTGATGCTATTGCTTTAGTGGTAGCGGAAAATGATGCCGCCGCTTTACGGGGAAGAGAAAAAATAAAGCTGGATATAGAAGAATTAGAAATAGTTGAAGACCCACTGCAGGCAATGGAAAAGGGCTGTATTCAAATCCATGAGGACCATGATATCGAAGTGACTCATTATCTCAATAAAGATATGTGCTGTGACAATATTCTATCTGATAATTATATCGACAGGGGAGATGTAGAAAAGGGGTTTGCTGAGGCCGACCACATAATAGAACGGGAATATAAAACTCAGTTTGTGGAACAACTGCCCCTGCAGGTAGAAAAGGGGATTGCTGATTATGATAATGAGAATGAAGAGATAATAATCTGGGCAGCCAGTCAGTGGATTCATGATACCCAGGCCGACATTGCTCAGGCCATGGGAGTTCCCAAGGAAAAAATCAGGCTTAAGCAACCAGTTATCGGAGGTGCCTTTGGCAAAAAAGAAGATATATCTGTTCATATTCACCTGGCTCTGGCAGCCAGAGAGCTAAAAAGGCCGGTTGTGCTCCTTTATAACCGGGAAGAATCGATGATAGCTCAATCTAAAAGACATCCCCAGATTATCAAACACAAAACAGGGGTGACCAGGGAAGGTAAGCTCACTGCCTGGGAGACTGAGATGATCATGGATACAGGCGCCTATGCTTCCAGCGGACCGGCGGTGGTTAGGAATGCTATGTTTCACTGCTCCGGCCCCTATCAGGTAGAAAATGTCAGGGCAGTCTGTTATGCTGTTTATACAAATAACACCTACTGTGGAGCCATGAGAGGTTTTGGGGCAACACAGATGGGCTTTTCTTATGATAACCACATGGATGTAATTGCCACTGAGCTGGATTTTGATCCCTTTGAGTTTAGACTTAAGAACGCTTTTGCTATTGGTTCTAAAACTCCTGGTGGCGAAGAACTAAACCATGGAGTTAATGTTAAAGAAACAATAGAAGCAGTGCATGAGGCAAGCAACTGGCAGGAAGGTGATAAGGATGATTAAGCGGGGAAAAGGTCTAGGAACAATAATGTTTGGCTTTGGCTACGGAGAAGGTTTTCCTGATCATTCCATAGCTTCACTAGAACCTATTGACAATGATAAAATATTAATTAGAACCTCTGCTGCTGATGTAGGCCAGGGAGTTAAAACCGTTGCTGTTCAGATCGCCTCTGAGGTTCTTAAACTTGCTCCTGAGCATTTTGTCCTAAGTGAAGGAGATACTCATATAACGCAAAATGCAGGCTCTACCTCTGCCACCAGGCAGACTTATTTTACCGGTCACGCTGTTAAGGAAGCGGCAGAAGATCTATTGGGCAATATTTATCACTATGCCAGCCAGGAATTTGTTACTAATCATCCTGAGATGGGCACTAAAGAGGGCCGGGTCTTTTCCCATGTAGACCCTGACCAGGAAATGACAATCTGGCAGTTGCGAGACAAGTTGGCCGATGAGGGCATTGAGCTTAAAGGCCGTGGAACCTTTTTCCCTAAAACCTTTAAACCGGATCCAGAGACTGGCCAGGCTGAAAAGGTATACGTTGGTTATACCTTCCACAGTCAGGTGGTGGAGGTAGCTGTGGATACCATTACTGGCGAGGTGACTGTGGAAAAAGCATATAGTGCTGTGGATATAGGGCAGGCTATCAATCCGCAGGCAGTTGAAGGTCAGATTGAAGGGGGAACAGCTCAGGGGTTGGGCATGGCGCTCATGGAAGAACAGATTATTGAAAAGGGCCGGACCCTTAATCCTGATATGAGCCGCTATTTAGTCCCTACTGCTGTTGATACTCCAGAGGTGGAGACTATTTTAATAGAAAACGAAGATAACGATGGGCCCTTTGGAGCTAAAGGAGTTGGAGAACCGGCAATGATTGCCACAGCTCCGGCTATTATCAATGCTATCCATGATGCTATTGGAGTTCGTTTTTATGAGCTGCCTGTTACACCAGAAAAAATTAAAGAAGCTCTTGCAAATAAAGAACAATAGAAATCTATTTTGTTTTTCAAGTTGAGAGTATAATAACTTTCAGGAAAGGAAGTGACCATAGATGACTGATTTAAGTGTAGAATTTCTAGGAATGAAATTTAAAAATCCGGTGATGCCAGCAGCAGGACCACCAATTAAGGATGCAGAAGCAGCCAGAAAAGCAGTTGAAGGTGGAACCGGGGCTATTGTCACCAAGACTATTTCGGTAGAGGCAGCCGAGGTGCCAAGGCCCAATATGGCTCAGATTAGAGGAGGGTTTATGAATACCGAACTCTGGTCAGAAATGGGGCCCGAGCAGTGGCTGGAAGAGGAATATCCTGCAATAGCAGAATTAGGTTTGCCAGTAATTGCGGGTTTAGGCTATTCTGCTGAAGAAATAAATGAACTGGCTAAAAAAGTGGCTCCCTTCGCCGATGCCCTGGAATTATCGACTCATTATTTAGGTGATGACCCCACCCCGGTGGTGGAGAGCGTTAAAGCAGCCAAGGCAGCGGCCGAGTTACCTGTGCTGGTTAAATTGAGTCCTCAGATTGATATACCCACCTTCGCAAAAGCAGCTGAAGAGGCAGGGGCAGATGGTCTGGTGTTGATTAACTCCTTTGGACCCACCCTGGATTTTGCTGTGGAAAATGGACGTCCCCTTATGGGCAGTGAAAAGGGCTATGGCTGGCTTTCTGGCCCGGCAATATTCCCTCTGGCTTTACGAGCAGTCTATGAGGCGGTGACCAGTGTTGATATTCCGATAATTGGAGTTGGGGGAATCAGTAAAGGAATTGATGCTATAAAAATGCTGATGGTGGGGGCAGAGGCTGTTCAGGTCTGTACAGCCCCTATTTTAGAAGGACCAGGGTTTTATGGCAAACTGGTTGCTGAAATTGAGGAATTTATGGAAGAAAATGGTTACTCCAGTCTGGCAGAAATTAGAGGTTTAGCCTTAGATAAACTGCCAGAGGAAGATCAGTTTGAGACCATTCCTCCTACAGTGATTAGAGAAAATTGTACCAGCTGTGAGCTGTGTATTAAAAGCTGTGTCTATGAGGCCATTGAACTTGATGAAAGCGGGGAATTTGTGGTCATAGATGAGGAAAAATGTGCTGGCTGTGGTTTATGTGTCACCAGGTGTAATTTTGCAGCCCTTGAACTTGTGAGACCAGGTGAAAATTGATGTTAGCGGAACTTCTAGCTCAAGCCCGGGGAGATAAAAAAGCTGATCTGGTTTTGAAAAACTGCCGGATCTTAGATGTATATAATTGTCGTATCTTTACCGATGATTTAGCTATTGGTCAGGGTAAAATTATCGGCAGCGGTGATTATCAGGGCAGGCGAGAAATTGACCTGGCCGGTAATTATCTAGCTCCCGCTTTTATTGATGGCCATTTACATCTGGAGAGTGCCATGGTTAGGGTAGATGAACTGGCTAAACTGGTTTTAAGCCGCGGAGTTACTACTGTCGTTGCTGACCCCCATGAAATTGCCAATGTTGCCGGGGTGGAGGGTATTAAATATCTCTTGAATCGGGGTAAAGACCTGCCCTGGAATTTCCACCTCATGCTTCCCTCCTGTGTGCCGGCAACTCCTTTAGAAAATTCCGGTGCCAGATTGGAAGCAGAAGATCTGGCAGATTTAAAGGAGGAACCAGAAGTTTTTGGCCTGGGGGAGGTAATGGATTATCCTGGAGTTATTCAGGGAGAAGAAAAATTACTGGCTAAAATAAAATTAATGGAAGATAGGTTTATCGATGGTCATGCTCCTGAGGTTACAGGTCGAGAGCTAAATGCCTATCTTCTAGCTGGCATCCAGGCTGACCATGAATGTACTACTGCCGAAGAGGCCTGTGCCAAAGTGGCTAAAGGCATGTATGTCATGATAAGGCAGGGCTCTGTAACCCGGGATTTGCAGGCTCTCCTACCTGCCGTCAGGGCCGAAAATAATGATCGTTTTCTCCTGGCCACCGACGATAGAGAACCGGAAGACTTACTAGCTGAAGGTCACCTTGATTATGCAGTTAAATTGGCTATTGCTAGGGGTTTAGCACCCCTTTTAGCCTATCGCCTGGCAACTTTAAATGCTGCCCGGGCCTTAGGCCTCGATGACCGGGGAGCTATTTCTCCGGGGAAGCGGGCTGATTTAATAGTATTAAAAGATTTAGAAAAAGTTGAGCTGGAGATGGTTTTTAAAGATGGAAAATTGTTGTATAATAGAGGAGAGTGGCTGGAAGAGATAACTCCCCCCACTCCCCAGGACGGTTTAGAGGAGAAAATAACCTCTACTGTCAGGCTGCCGGAAGTTTCTCAACAGGATTTTACCTTGCCGGCAGGGAAAAAATATAGAGTAATGACTTTAAAAGAGGATCAGATAATTACCGGGGAGGAATTTGTTCATCGAAAAGAAGGGGAAAAGCAGCAGGACTTTTTAACCAGAACCAATACCCAGTTGATAGCCGTGGTGGAACGCCATCAGGCCAGTGGCAAAATTGGTCTGGGATTAGTAAAGGGTTTTAATCTTGAGGATGGGGCTATTGCCAGCTCGGTAGCCCATGATTCCCATAACTTGATAGCAGTGGGGCGCAGAGCAGCTGATCTTTTAGCTGCCTTCAAGGCTATAGAAAAAAGACAGGGAGGGCAGGTTGTTATTGCTGGCGAAGAAGTTAAAGCAGAACTTCCTCTGCCCATAGCCGGGTTAATGGCTGACCTTCCTCTACCGGAGGTAGCCAGGCGGCAGCAGGAACTATCTCAGGCTGTTAGAGAGCTAGGTGAAGATAAGAAAAATGCCTTTATGACTCTCTCCTTTTTAGCTCTTTCTGTGATACCTGAGCTTAAAATAACTGAGCGAGGTTTCTTTAATGTCAAGGAGTTTAAGGAAGTGAGTCTGGTGGTGGAATAAGATCATCTTTGAGCTTATAACTTTCAACAAGAAAATTAATTGGGGAGGTGATGGAAAAATAATTTATCTGTTTAACATAAAAGCTGGATAAATTTGGCTGAAAGTCTGGTGAAGGATTGAAAGTGATAATTGACAGAGGAAATTTATTCTAAAACTTGAGGAGGCATTTATAACATGGACGATCAGCATTCACAAGGCGGTTTTCTGGATAGTCTTTTCAAACTAAGTCAGAATAATACTAATGTTAAAACCGAGGTTATAGCTGGTTTTACAACTTTCATGACCATGGCCTATATCATTTTTGTTAACCCTGATATTTTAAGTGATGCGGGCATGCCCTTTGAAGGAGTTTTCATTGCTACTATTGCCGGTATTATTTTAGGTACTCTGGCAATGGCTTTGCTGACAAATTATCCCTTTGCCCTTGCTTCCGGTATGGGTCTTAACGCCTTTTTTGCCTATTCGGTAGTAATTGGTATGGGAGTTCCCTGGGAAGTAGCCCTGGGTATCATATTTTTTGAAGGTATTTTATTTATAATTTTAAGTGTAACACCAGTGAGGGAAATGATAGTAAACTCAATACCGATGTGCTTGAAGATAGGGATATCTTCAGGTATCGGTCTTTTTATAGCCTTCATTGGTTTTGATAATGCTGGTTTTATCGAGCCCTATGAAGCAACTTTTGTAGAGGTCGGGGAAGTTCTTACTGGCTCTGGTTTAGTTGCCATGGTGGGTCTAGTTATCAGTGGAATCTTTTATGCCTTAAAGATCAAAGGGGCTCTGCTCTGGGGTATTATTGCCGCCACTATATTTGGCTTTATACCTGGCATAACACAGGCTCCTGAGGCCGTTGTCCAGATGCCCTCCATGGGCGATTGGGGACAGGTCTTTATGCAGCTGGAGTTAAGTGCTGTCTTTGATGCTGGCTTGATTGCGGTAATCCTGTCTTTCTTGTTTGTAGATCTTTTTGACACCGCTGGAACTTTAGTCGGTGTAAGTCAACAGGCCGGTTATTTGGATGAAGAAGGCAATCTACCTAAGGCCAGTAGAGCTCTGCTGGCAGATGCTATAGGTACTACTGGAGGTGCTATTTTTGGCACCAGTACAGTTACCACCTATATCGAATCAGCTTCCGGTGTTGCCGAAGGAGGCCGGACAGGGTTAACGGGGATAGTTACTGCCTTCCTGTTCTTCCTTTCTCTGTTTTTCATGCCTTTAGTCGGTATGGTGCCCTCAGCTGCGACAGCACCAGCTTTAATCATTGTTGGTACAATGATGATGACCAATGTTACAAAATTGGACTGGGATGATTATACAGAAATTTTACCAGCCTTTATGACTATGGTCTCCATGCCCTTTATGTATTCAATCTCCGATGGAATAGCCATTGGCTTTATTGTCTATCCCCTGGTCAAACTCTTCACTGGCAAGGGAGAAGATGTCCACTGGTTAGTCTATGTCTTAGGTCTTGTTTTTGTAGCCTACTTTATTTTCCTGGCCTAGCCTTGGCTTAAAGAGAAAATGAGCCAGCAGTATTTCAGTGCCAAAAGGGCTGTTTGCTGCTGGCTTTTTTAATTATATATTGCAATCAAGCTGGATAACTATTATAATTATCTCTGTAATAAAATAAAAAGAGCAAAAAAGTTTATGAAGTTTATTACTTATCCTAAAACTTACCTTAATAGTTGATAGATTTTAGCAAATAAGGCTAAAGAGATTGGGAGGTTAAAATCTTGGATGAAAAAATTAATGATCTGCAGTCCAGACAGAAGAAGATAAAAAAAGGTGGAGGCGAGAAAAGAATTGCCCGTCAGCATGAAAAGGGCAAATATACAGCTAGAGAAAGGCTGGAAATGCTTTTGGATGATGGCAGTTTCCAGGAGATTGGCATGTTTGTTAAACATAGAGTGCAGGATCTGGGCTTGGATGAGAAAGAAATCCCCGGTGAGGGAGTGGTGACGGGCCGCGGGACTATTGCTGGCAGGAATGTTTTTGTCTTTGCCCAGGACTTTACTGCCATGGGAGGTTCCCTGGGTGAAATGCATGCCAAAAAGATATGGAAAATCATGGACCTGGCCGAAAAAGCCGGTGCCCCTCTTATCGGTCTCAATGATTCTGGAGGCGCTAGAATCCAGGAGGGAGTTCATTCACTGGCCGGCTACGGAGGAATATTTTTTAGAAACTCCCGCAATTCTGGCATAATTCCTCAGCTCTCAGCTATTTTAGGCCCCTGTGCCGGGGGAGCAGTCTATTCACCGGCTCTAACTGATTTTGTTTTTATGGTGGATAAGACCAGCAAGATGTTTATTACCGGACCCCAGGTGATTAAATCGGTAACAGGAGAAGAGGTTTCAGCTGAGGAACTGGGAGGGGGAAAGGCTCACAATCAATTGAGTGGTGTTGCTCATTTTTTAGATGATAAGGAGGAGGACTGTTTTGCAAGAATTAAAAAATTATTATCCTTCTTACCAGATAATCATCTGGAGACCCCGCCCTTTCAAGAGAACGAGGATCCTTTAGATAGAAAATCTCCTGATTTAAGAAACATAGTTCCTGAAAAACCCAATAAATCCTATGATATCAGAGATGTAATCCAGGAAGTATTAGATCAGGGAGACTTTTTAGAGGTCCAGCCTCATTTTGCTGCTAATATTGTAGTGGGTTTTGGCCGGTTAGGAGGCCATAGCATAGGCATAATTGCCAATCAACCTAAGATAAAGGCTGGCTGTCTGGATATCGATTCCTCAGATAAAGCAGCTCGTTTTGTCCGTTTTTGCGATGCCTTTAATATCCCGGTCTTAACCTTTACCGATGTCCCTGGCTATCTTCCCGGGGTGGAGCAGGAGCATGGAGGAGTTATCAGACATGGAGCTAAGTTGCTTTATGCTTACAGTGAAGCTACTGTACCCAAATTAAATGTCATCGTCCGTAAAGCCTATGGAGGAGCTTATATAGCTATGAGTAGTGGACATCTTGGTGGTGATTATGTCCTGGCCTGGCCTACAGCAGAGATAGCCGTTATGGGTCCTCAGGGAGCAGCCAATATTATCTTTAGAAAAGAGATTAAAGGTGCTGAAGACCCGGAGCAGGTGCGTCAGGAAAAAGGGGAAGAATATCGGGAAAGTTTTGCTAATCCCTATCAAGCAGCTGCTCAGGGCTATGTTGATGATGTGATATTACCGGAAAACACGAGGCCAGAACTCATAAGGTGCTTAGAGTCTATCAAGGAAAAACAGGAGAGCCTCCGGCCTAAAAAGCACGGCAATTTTCCTGTGTAATTTTTGATATCTTTTCTTTACTAAACTAGCTTATTTAAAATAATTGTCTCTGTTAAAGGGGGAAGTTTATGTCACCTTTAGAACTAATTCAGGACCCGGCTGCCATGGCCGAAATGTCGCTGGCAGAGTTATTACTGGCTGGTTTGCAGGTTGCTCTGGTTGGGATGTTAATTGTTTTTGTACTTTTGGTTATTTTGTTATTAGCAGTAAAAAGCATGGAAAAACTATATAATAAATATAGTAAAGAAACTAACCTTGCTGTTGAAAGGAAAAAGAAGCCAGAGAAGAAACCTGAAAGAGAGAAACCAGCCCAGGAACAGAAAGAAATAAAGAAAAAAGGATTATCGGCTAAAAAGGTTGCAGCAATTATGGGGGCTATAAGCTCCTTTTATGAAGGAGATAAAAAATACCGTATCCTGCGGGTTGAAAAAGTCGACCCTGATTCTGCCTGGAAAAGACAGGCTTTTGCTAAAGAAGATCATAGTTTTTCAAGGAGGGGTAGCTCATGAAGAAAAAGTTTAAAGTGATGGTAGACGGAGAAGAATTTGAAGTGGAAGTAGAAGAGATTTCTCCTGAAGAGGGCAAAAACAAAATTAGCTCAAAGTCCGATAAAGCAGAAAGTTTATCTTCGCAAAGAAAAAATACTGCACAGAATAAATCCAAAAGTCCAGCTCCAAAACCTGCAACTAAGAAGAGGGCAGACTCTGCTGAGGCGGTGGTAGAATCTCCTATGTCGGGAAAGGTATTACAGATAAAATACTCTGAAGGAGAAGAAGTAACTGAAGGTGAGCTTATCATAATTTTAGAAGCTATGAAAATGGAGAATGAAATATATGCTCCTCATTCTGGCACTATCAATAAAATTGCTGTCACAGAAGGAGATACCGTTGAGGCTGGAGAGCCCTTATTGGAGATAGAATAGTTGGTGAGAAAAAGGAGGTAGATGAAGTTGTTAGAGGCGTTACAAGAATTTTTTGCCATTTCTGGCCTGGTTAGATTAGGGATGGCCGAACTGATAATGATACTGATAGCTCTGATTTTATTATATCTTGGTATAGTTAAAGAATTTGAGCCGCTTTTATTAGTACCTATTGGTTTTGGAATGTTGTTGATCAACTTGCCCATGACCGGTTTGATGTCAGAACCAGCCGGGGAGCAGCCTGGAGGTTTATTTTATTATTTTTACCAGGGAAATGCCCTGGGAATATTCCCTCCACTGATTTTTCTTGGCGTGGGAGCTTTGACGGATTTTGGACCTCTAATCGCCAATCCCAAAAGTTTGCTGCTGGGAGCAGCAGCCCAATTTGGTATTTTCATGACCTTTATTGGGGCAATTTTGTTAGGTTTTACTGGTTTTGAAGCGGCCTCTATTGGAATTATTGGAGGAGCCGATGGGCCGACAGCTATATATATTTCGTCTTTACTGGCCCCGGAATATTTAGGAGCCGTAGCTATAGCGGCCTACTCTTATATGGCTTTGGTACCAATAATACAACCACCGATTATGAAGCTTTTAACCAATGAAAAGGAGCGCCAGATTGAAATGGAACAGCTGCGGCCAGTATCAAAGACTGAAAAAATTATCTTTCCCGTAATGGTCTCAGTGATAGTTGTCCTGTTAGTCCCAGCTTCTGCTCCCTTAGTGGGAATGTTGATGCTGGGGAATTTATTTAGGGTGGTTGGAGTGGTAGACCGTTTAAATGAAGCAGCTCAAAATGCGATTATAAATATTGTGACTATCTTTTTAGGAATAGCTGTGGGAGCCAGCGCTTCTGCTGAAAGATTTTTACGAGCCGATACCTTACAAATTCTTTTTTTAGGTGTTTTAGCTTTTGCCTTCGGGACAGCCACGGGGTTAATACTGGCCAAAATAATGAACTTTTTTACCAAAACCAAAATCAATCCCCTGATAGGAGCAGCAGGAGTATCAGCTGTGCCCATGGCAGCCCGGGTAGTGCAGAAAGTTGGTCGGGAAGCTAATGCCAACAACTTTTTACTAATGCATGCCATGGGGCCCAATGTAGCCGGCGTTATAGGTTCAGCTGTGGCGGCTGGAGTATTACTTTCGATTTTTGGATGATAGTTACAGGGAAAAAAAAGATAGACAAATTTTTAGGGCAGTGAGGTGATGAGTATGGAGGTACATGCCCTGGTAGGCCCCAGCGGTAGTGGCAAAAGTCATCGGGCCCGAGTTTTAGCCTATGACCACGGTATCCCCTTAATATTAGATGATGGCCTCTTAATTAAAGAGGGTAAAATATTAGCTGGCAAATCAGCTAAAAGAGAGAACAGCAAATTAGCTGCCATCAAAAGAGCAATTTTTCATGATGAATCTCATTGCAGGGAAGTCAAAAGGGCAATTAAAGACAGTGGAGCGGAGAAGATATTGATATTAGGTACCTCTATGGAGATGGTTGAAAAAATAGTTGATAAACTGGAACTTGCTGGAATCGATAATACCATCATGATAGATGAAATTGCCAGCCCTGCTGAAATAGAGCGAGCCATCACGGTGCGAAAAAATGAAGGCAAACATGTAATACCAGTACCTAAAATTGAAGTGAAAAAACAGTTTTTAGGATATTTTACTGACTCTTTGCGGGTGCTTTTCAATCGAGAACAGGATGATTTAACAAGAGAGAGTTCCATTGTTCGAGCTCGCTTTAGTTATTTAGGTAATTTGATAGTTCACAATAAAGTTTTTCGGGATATTGTGCTTTACTTTTCCGATGATTATAATGGGATAGCTTACCTGCAAAATGTTGGGATTATAAAGGAGGAAGATGGTCTTTATTTAAATATAAGTATGGTAATACATTACGGTTATGAAATCCCTCATTATCTAGAAAATTATCGCCAGCAGCTGGCAGTTGAACTGGAAAACTTTACCGGGATTACTGTCCAGCAGATAAATCTGGAGATAGCTGGGATGGAGGTGTCTGATGATGATATCGGCAATTATATTAGCAGCAGGAGAGGGTAGTAGAATGGGCACCTTAAAACAACTCTTGCCCTGGGGGGAGAGCACTGTTTTAGAGACAGTCATTAATAAAATTATCTCTTCATCCCTGGATGGTGAAATCAGGGTAGTCCTGGGCTGTCAGGCCGGGAGAATCAAAAATTCAATTTCAGAAGAACTGGCTGATCAGATAAAATTTTTGCTCAATGAAGAATATCAGCAGGGAATGTTCAGCAGTGTTTTAACAGGGATTGCTGACCTTCCGCCTCAAACAGAGGGGCTATTATTTATGCTGGCCGATCAACCTCTGGTGCCCGTTGAAGTATATAATCAGATAATCAATAAATTTTGCCGGGAAAAACCTCTGCTGCTTGTCCCCAGCTATAATGAACGAAGAGGACATCCTTTAATTATAAGCACTGCTCTGATACCAGAGATTTATAACTTGCCTTGCGATGGCCAGCATCCACCTGGTGGTTTGAGAAGTTTACTGGCTAAATACTCCCAGGAGATTGAATATCTCGAACTTGATGACGATTCTGTTCTGATAGACCTTGATTATCAGGAAGATTACCGTAAATATGCACCAGAAGGCAAAGCTGATGCCTGAAAAATTAAGAGCTCTCTGGAACTTAAAAAGAGGAGAGGCTGTCTGGGTGATTGGAGCCGGCGGTAAAACTTCTACTTTAAACCAGCTGGCCAGGGAGTTTTCTTATCACCAGGTTGTTTATACTGCTACAACGGCTTTTTTACGCCCCTACCAGCTCCCCCATAGAGTGGTAATTACTCCCTCAAAAAAAAGTTTATATAATGAACTCTCTGCCTACCGGAACAGAAGAGGAGAGAGGGAGGTATTAGTGGTTGCCAGTGAAAAAATCGATTATTATCGGCAAAAGGAGGGCAAGACCAAGTTTAAGGGATTGCCCCCAGACTGGTTGGATTATGCTGGCCAAAGATTTTCTGATCTTATTTTTTTAATTGAAGCTGACGGAGCAGCAAATCATTCCTGCAAGGTGCCTGCTGACTGGGAGCCGGCATTGCCAGAAAAACCTGAGGTTTTATTATTAGTCCAGGGGTTTTCTAATTTTGGCTCTCGGGTCCATAAGGGAAACTTTCACCGTTCTTCAATAGTTATGGAAGAGAACTCAGACACCTGTTATCTTAATCAAGAGCTTTTTTTACGTCTCTTCACTGACATTGATTGGTACGGCAGCTGCTTAAATTCATCGGAGCGTAGTTATTTTTTATTGACTCAGGTTTCTTACAATAGAAAAGACCTGGTCAGAACAATTCTGGCTCCGCTATTACAGGATTTTGCCTGGAAACGGGAAAAAACCTGGCCAGAGGTTAAAGGAATTACAGTCATTAACTATCGAAAGGTGTTAAAATGGTTATACCACATAGAATTTAGGAAGGATGGCAGACAGTGTTGGAAAATAAATCACAGCTATCGCCCCAAATTAATCCCCGGGTCTTATTAAAAGGAGGAGGAGATTTAGCCAGTGGAGTTGCTTATCGCCTCCATAAGACCGGGTTTAAGGTTCTAATATTAGAAAAGGATTCTCCCCTGGCCGTAAGAAGAACAGTGGCCTATGCCAGCGCTCTTTATGAAGAGGAAGTAGAGGTGGAGAGAGTTAAAGCTGTTAAGGTTACAGATATGACTTCCTGTGAAAAAGCACAGCAACAGGGGAAAATAGCAGTGACCTCTCTTTCCCGCCAGGAAGAGATTTTGCCTTATTATGATAATCAGATAGTTATTGATGGTAGGATGTTAAAAGACTCTGTAGATACAGATTGCAAAGAGGCCAGTTTAGTTATAGGCTTAGGACCGGGGTTCATTGCCGGCGAAAATTGTCATGCAGTTATCGAGACCTGCCGGGGGCACTTTTTAGGCAGGGCTATTTATAAGGGGGCAGCTGAGCCTGATACCGGTGAGCCTGGAAGTATACTGGGGTATAGCCGGGAAAGAGTTCTCCATGCTCCCATAGAAGGAGAATTTAAGACGAATAAAAGTATTGGCGATGAAATAGATAAGGGAGATACAATAGGTTATATAAAAGAGAAAGTTATTACAGCTGAGATATCTGGTGTAATAAGAGGTCTGCTTCCATCAGGGATCTATGTTTCAAGGGAAACCAAATTAGGTGATATCGATCCCCGCAATAATCCAGATTATTGTTATTATATTTCTGATAAAGCTTTAGCTGTAGCAGGAGGAGTTTTAGAAGCTATTTTTAATTGGACCTTTTCTAGTTAAATTAATATTGAAGGAGGCATTATTTAATTGTGAAATTTTCTTTTTTAGCCAAGTTAGAGGAGCAGCTGGCGACAAATAAATCTGCTGTTCTTGTAACGATAACCGAAATAAACTTCACTGGTCAGGAAAAACAGGCTAGTGCTGGTGGTAAAATAATTATATCAGAGAATAAAGTCTACTCCACTGAGAACGTAGACGAAGAGGTAATATCTGCATTAACAGATAAAATTGGAGACCTGAGCAATATTACTTCTCCTAAATTAGCAAGTTATCAGCTGGAGAAAGGTGAAATAGAAGTCTTTATTGAACCTATTGAGGATAGACCCCGTCTGCTTATCTTTGGCGGAGGTCATGTTGGGCAAAAATTAGCTGAAGTTGCCAGCATGGTAGATTTTAGAGTTGAAGTAATCGATGATAGACTAGAATTTGCCAATCAAGATAAGTTTCCCACCGCCAGTCAGATTTATTGTCAGGATTTTAATAGTTTTTTAAATGGTTTCAAAGCTCAAGCCGGTGATTATCTGGTTATTGTGACCCGGGGCCATCAGCATGATTATCAAGTTTTAAAATCTGTAGTCAGTGATGATTGGAGTTATTTAGGGATGATTGGCAGCAAACGCAAAGTTGAATTGATTTTTTCTGAGTTAAGAGAAGAGAATATAGCCAATGATAGACTTAAAGAGATTGATGCTCCTATTGGTCTTAAGATAAATAGTGAGACACCGGCGGAAATTGCTGTTTCCATAACAGCCGCCCTCATTGCTAAAAGGAGGGGTAGAGATGGATAAATACTTAATTGAAAAAGCAAAAGAGGCTAAGAAAAATAGACAAAAAGCAATGCTGGCAACTGTTATTGCTGCTCAGGGTTCTGCCCCTCGAGATAAGGGAGCTAAAATGTTGATACTGGAAGAGGGCAAAATCTTTGGCACTATTGGAGGAGGAGAGCTGGAAGCAGAAATTATTGCTCAGGCAGTTTCTTTAATGAAGGAAGCTAAAACTGGAGCAAGCAAGTATAATTTTGATTTAAGTAATGAAGAAGTGGCTGTTAAAGGGGGAGTCTGTGGTGGTCAGGTAGAGGTTTTTTTAGAACCGATAATTTGGGGAGAAGGGAGCGATTAATTTGAAAAAAATTGCTGTAGAAGAGGCTGTAGGCCATGTCTTAGCCCATGATATTACCGAGATTAAACCAGGTAAAAGAAAGGGGCCGGCCTTTAAAAAGGGCGATGTTATAAAAGAAGAAGATATTTCTAAGTTAAAAGATCTTGGCAAGAGACATATCTATATCTGGGATAAGAAACCTGGTTATTTACATGAGAATGAGGCAGCAGCTAGATTGGCTGCCTTAGCTCAGGGAACAGGAATAAAAAAATCACCGCCCTCCGAGGGGAAGATAAATTTAAGGGCAGCCCGGGAAGGACTCTTGAAAGTTGACCAGGAAAGGCTGGTTCAGTTAAATCAGATAGAGCAGGTGATGATGGCTACTCGTCATAATAATACCCCCATAAAAGAAGGGGAACAGGTGGCTGGAACCAGAGTGATTCCTTTGATTATTCCTGAGGAGAAAATTGTTGAGGTAGAAGAGAAGATAGGCAGCACTCCTATTTTAGAAATAAAGGAATATAAGGATAAGAAAGCAGTTATCATTACCACCGGCTCAGAGGTTTTTGCTGGTCGGATTACTGATAAATTCACCCCTATTGTCAAAGAAAAGTTGACTCGTAATGGGCTGGAAGTTTTATATTCTCAGTTAGTGCCAGATGACAGGGGCAAAATAGCTGCCGAGATAGAAAAGGCGATTTCTCAGGGCGCAGATATGGTTGTCTGTACTGGCGGAATGTCAGTAGATCCCGACGATTTGACACCAGCAGCAATAAGGGAAACTGCCGATAGAGTTATTACCTATGGCGCACCAGTTTTGCCTGGAGCTATGTTTATGCTGGCTTATAGTGAGGAGATTCCATTAGTAGGTCTACCTGGTTGCGCTATGTTCTCAAAGACAACAGTCTTTGATCTTATCTTACCCCGTTTAGCCGGGGAAGAGGAGATCAGCAAAAGAGAGATAGCTGAGTTAGGTCATGGTGGATTATGTTTAGGTTGTGAAGCCTGCAGTTATCCAGCCTGTAGTTTTGGTAAAGGATGGTAAAAAACTCAATCTTCCAACCGATAGATAAAGGCTAGCATTTCTGCAACTACCTGGTAGAGTTCTTCCGGGATTTCCTGGCCAATATCCAACTGGACTAAAACCCTGACAATATCTTTGTCCTCTTTTATAGGAATATCTTCTTCTTTGGCTTTGGCGATAATTTTTTTGGCGATTTCTCCTCGCCCTCGGGCTAATATTTTAGGTGCATCGTCTTTCTCAATATCATAACCTAAGGCAGCAGCCATCTTTGCACTTTTATTTTGCTCTTTTTTATCCATCTTTTACACCTCAAATATATATTGGTTATTAAAAAAATCAGGCTCGATAATCCAATCTGTGATAATTGTCAAGCAGTTCTTTAACACTTTTTCTATAGTCTTTTTGGTCGATGTTTGCTGTCAGAATTTCTCTTTTCAAACGTGATAGTTCTATTGACTTTTCTTCCTTAACCTGGGTAGTTTTTAACTGATAATCAAGCCTGGAGAGTCGTTCTTTAAGGGAACCCAGATTATCTTTAATCTTTTGCCTTGTTTCCTTTTTTTCTACAGTAAAGGAGGGGAAAATATTTTTGCCCTTGACCAACAAATTTGCCAGAATATTACCGCTTTCAGGGAGAGCAATTAAGAGGGATAGTTTAAAGGTTTTGCTTTCCTGCTGTTCTTGAGAGGCAGAACCCTCTTCTTCCAGTATTCTTAAGCTGAAGGCAGGTTTATCCTCCTCTCGCCAGGCAACAGGAGGCCATTCTAAATAAAAGCGCAACAAATGATTATCATTAAATCTATCTACCTGATTTAAAAAAGACAGACTTAGCAAAAAGGACTGCAGCTGTATATTTTCCCGCCTGAGGCTAAATTCGCTGGAGCCTTCATCGGCAGTTAAACTGGAGCTAAAACTGATCTCCTGAAAAATTTCTGCCAGCAAATCATTGGCTGTATTGGGTATTTGCTGGAGCAGAGAAGCAGCTAATCTGGGTTCTTGTTGGGGCAAAGAGAACAATATTTTGCTTATTATTTCTGCTATAGTGAAATTATTATTGTTAGTGAGAACACTTACCTGTTCTGTCAAATTTCCCTCAGTTAGATTTAAATCCTGCTCTTCTCCGCTAAGAATATCCTGAGGATAGTTTATTAAGTCAGCTAAAGGTTTTAAAAAGAAATTGCGCAGGGGAATATTATTTTGTTGGAGAAAAGCGGCTACTTCAATGATTTGAGCCTTAACCTCAGGGTTGGCTTCCTGCTGGATAAAGTCTAATAGAGGCAGGAGATTTTCGCTTTCTAAAGGCAGTCGAGCTGCTAACCAGGTCTTCAAAAACTTTTGCCTCACTTCGGGCTCAATATTTTCCAGACTGGTTAATAACTCTTCAATGCTGGAAGCAGGCAAGTCTTTTAGACCACTTTCTTGTCTCTCTCCAGAGCTCAACTGGCTGTGTTCTCTCATAATTTTTTCCAGCTGTACTTTTACTGCCGGGTCCAAGGATTCAATTGGTGGTGACAAAATTATCTCCCCCTCTCTAAACTACTTAAGGAGTGAAAAATTTGTTTAACAGAGGCAATAACAAACAATTACAAAATAATGTGCTTTTAATTATCCTGTTAATATTAATTATAACTTTAACTCAGTTTAATAGCAATTCCCAGGCTGCCAGTGAAGTAGTAGTTGATTACGATAAATTACCAGCTATAGTTATCATGTACGATGATGGTTTTATGGAAGACTATACTAAAGCTTTTCCCATTCATCAAGAATATGATGTTCCAGGTATGTCTGCTATCAACACCGCTCATCTAGGGGAAGAGGATCGGTTGAACTGGGAGCAAATCTCTGAAATGACAGATTGGGGCTGGGAAATAGCCAGCCATGGTCATAGACACTCAGCGCTTATTATTAATTCAATAGTTAGGCCAGCAGATAAAGGAGATAATGAGCTTTATCTTAATAATCCAGGTCTCATAACTGAAGGCTATGAATACAAAATTTATCATCGCGATAAGGGTTTGCAGGAAGATTTTAAGGTTGAAGAGCTTATCCCTGGAAAGGGAGTAAAGATATCTCCAGATCTGGCGGCTTCCTATCCCGCAGAGAATACCTTTATAAAACCCAATGAGCGTTCTCTATTTACTGAAATCATCTATTCTCAGGAAATTCTTACTGAAAGAGGCTATCAAATTGACTTTTTTGTCTATCCTTACAATGGATTTTTCCAAGAAGTTGTTGAGATTGTGGCAGAGGGATATCTAGCAGCTAGAGCAGGCCATGATCATAAAAAAAGCTTTCCTGAGGCTTTTCTCAATACTGAGCCCTTTGAACTATATAATTTAAGAGGGACTAGCTTTGATGGTGATGAGTTGCAAAAAGATCATATCACTGAACTGATCCAGGCAGCTCTTGACCAAAGGGCTTTATTGATTTTTTATGGCCATCCCCAGCGCGATGAATTTAACAAGGAATATCTTAAACATATAATTTACCAGGCAGAGAAACTGGAAGTACCGATAAAGAGCCTAAGTGATATAATCTATGAAGAGCGCGATATCCTTGATATACTAACGGAATAGATTTAAAAAGCATCAATTGTCAGGCAGCAAATACTTCTCCATTAACTTTTGACCTTGCTGAAAATATTCCTGTCTTAGCTGTTCTTCCTGATCGAGATTAAGATTATCAGTATTGGCCAAAGTCCTCTCTGCTATTAATTTGCAATTGATAGTCTTGAAAAACATTTTCCCCACAGTTTTTAGGGCTGTAAACTGATCCTCATATTCTGGTGCTCCTCCACAGCCGATAATTAAACCGAGCCTTCTCTTTTCTCGGTCTATAATAGGCCTATCCAACATGTATTTGCTGGCCCAGATAGGCTGGCAGCGGTCAATCATTTTTTTCACAGTGGAGGGAAAGCCATTAAAAAATATGGGGCTGGCCAAAAGAACCAGATCAGAATTATCGAAGAGCTTTATCAGTTCTGGCATATCATCTCTAAAAATGCATTCACCAGTTCTATCACAATGGAAACAGGCGATGCAGGCCTGGATATCCTTATCGCTGGGCCTGACCAGGGTCTCTATTAGATCAACATTTCTTGATCTAGCCTCTTCCTGACAGCCTCTTAAAACTTCCTGGCACAGCCTGCTGCTATAACTCTCTTCCCGCGGACTTCCCTGGATTAAGGTGATTCTAACTGGTGTTCTTTTCATATTAAAACTCCTTTTATTTTATGACTTTTTGCGACTGCCAGCAGCAGCGGCATAGACCACAAACTGTTTATCACCATCGAGATTAAGAAAATCATTGAGATAGTCATCGTTATAAGCAGCAATAGCACATACTCCTATATTTAAGACCTCTCCCAGGAGATATAAATTCTGGCAGACATGGCCGGCATCCAACAGAACATAACGATAGGCTCTTTCACTATATCTCCAGGCCATCCGATAGATATCAGTGGCCCAGAAAAATACAGCTCCGGCCTGCCTGATAAATTTCTGCTGTAATACTCCCTGATATACCTCAGCTAAAAGATTATCCTGTCGCAGGAGAGCAAGTTCATGATTTTCAGCCCGGTAATGATAAAGTCCCCGGGGAAAATCAGCAGTTTTATGGAGGTAGATAAAGGTCTCCAGGGCATGGCGGGCTCCAGCTGAAGGGACGGTGCGAAGACTTTTTTCGCCAGGCAATTTTTGCTTTATACCCTGGGTGTGATAGAGCAAAGCGGAAATTTCTGATTTAGTTAAGGGGGTATCCTGAAAACTGCGACGACTTCGTCTGGATATAATTGCCTCATCAGTTGATTTTTCAGGTAAATCCAGGTTCTCAGGCTCAGTTAGGCTGAATACTTCAGAGGCCGCTGGTTCTAAAGTGCGTGCTGGCGGCGCAATTTCTTTGTTTTCATCGGACTCTGATAGATGTTGATATTTTGTCCTTTGCCAGAATTCTTGACCAATATTATTCATAATTACCTCCTTGAAAATATAAATTTTAATGAAAAGCTTTAAAACTTAATCTAATTTTATAATAAACCAAAATTCTCTGCAAGAAAAAGAGGTTATTTCTTATTTTAGCAGGATTTCAAACAAAAGTAGAGAATTATTAATAATACTATTGATGAATAAAGGGTCTTTGTAATAACAGGATAATTTAGCAACAGTAACAAAATATGTACCGGCAAATAATTTATGGTTTTAAACTTCTTACAGAAGGGGCGTGAAAAGATATATGCCAAAAGTTTATGAAAAGCAAAGAGAAGAAGTAATTAGCGATCTAAGTGACATGAGTGAGATAGCTGAGGAGATGCTGCACAATTCTATTAAAGCTTTAAACAATAAGGATTCTAATCTGGCCTGGGAAGTCATTGAGCGCGACGATGTTCTGGATAACATTCAGTTTACAATTGAGGACAAAGTAGCCCGTATGCTGTCAGAGGATAATAATCATACTAGTGATATTAGATTTGGGCTAGCCTCCAGCAAAATAGCTATTAATCTAGAAAGAATCGGTGATCATGCTACTAATATAGCTGAGACTGTTATGGAGTTAAAGAATGAGGAATATATAGAGCCTTTGGTTATGATACCGGAGCTGGCAGAGATAGTTTCAGATATGCTAAGTGCAGTATTAGAATCTTTTATTACTCGCAATGCTGACCTGGCTGAAGCAGCCTGCCGCAAGGATGAAAGGGCTGATAATATTTATGATCAGCTTTATGAGAAGAGTATAGTATTACTGGATGACTGTGATGGTGAGCGTAAAATGAATCAGGTGGTTAGATTTATCAACGTTGCTAAATCACTGGAGAGAGTTGGCGACCATGCCACTAATATTGGTGAGGAAACAATTTTTATAGTGACTGGCAACAGGGTGAAGTATTGAGGTATTAAAAGAAGCCAAAGCCAGTCTTCGGACTGGCTTTTATTTTTTTAGGGAGGAGAATTTATTATATGTATGGTGTTATTATTGCTTTTTTAGTTCTGATTATTCTGTTATTAATTTATAAATTAAAAAAGGAAAGGGCCAGAGTATTACAATCAGCTAATAGCATATATGATTCAATGCTGCAGGACTATCAGGAATTGAAAAAAACAGTGAAAACAGTGGAAGAGTTTGGAGGACAGATAATAGAAACCAAAGCAGCAGTGGAGACCGTTGACCGCAATATGCTCAACAAAATGCTGAAGAGAAAATTGCAGGATAATTTAGCCTATTTTGGCACCTGGGCTGTTTTTGAAAAGAATGCTCTTGATGGACTGGAGCAAAAATTTGAAAATCGCGATCATTATGATGGCAGCGGGCGTTTTAACAGTTATTTCTACCGGGAAGGCAAGGAAATTGGGGTGATGGCACTTCCTGATATCGACCAGGAGGAATTTTATCGCCAACCCAAGGAAAAAAGGGAGCTCATAGTGATGGACCCCTTTTATTACAACCTGCAAGGCAGCAATGTTTTGATGACGACAGTGGCAGCCCCTATCATTGAAGAAGGAGAGATTATTGGAGTTACAGGGGTAGATATTACCCTGCAGGAGGGCAGTACTAATCTGGACCAGGAGTTAATCTTTAAAGATAGAGAAGACTTCAAAAGCGCTGAATTTTTAGCCCGGGTAGTTAAGGCGGCAGAAAATAATTTTGCCGAACTTATATCTATGCTGGATAGTTCCGTTGCTAATCTGGAAGAGACGGCCAATGTTTTGCGCGATTCCTATGATAAAGTCAATCAATCTTCTGATGAAGTTGCCAGAGCTTCAGAAGATATTGCAGCCGGGGCAGAGGAACAGGCAGCTAATATTGAAGACGGCAGTAACCATATTGAAGATTTCAACTCTGTGATTATTGATATTAGAAATAAAATGAAGCAAATAGATAAAAACAGCAATAAATTGGAGGATTTTAAAGAGCAGAACTCCCAGGAATTAAAGCAATTGATTAATAAATCTAATTCCAGCGATCAATCTATCAAAAAACTGGTTGAGGCCCTGGAACAGGTCGGTGAAAAAACCACGGAAATTTCAGATGTCAATCGAAAGATACAGGAAGTGGCAGACCAGATAAATCTGTTGGCCTTAAATGCCTCCATTGAAGCTGCTAGAGCTGGTGAACATGGTAGAGGTTTTGCAGTGGTAGCCGAAGAAGTGCGGGAGCTTTCTGTGGAGACCGATCAATTTGTCCAGGAGATAGCCAGTACCATCAAGGGTCTGATTAATGATATGGACAATACCCTGGCTAAATCTGAAGAGCTCAGAGACACTTCTCAAGAGCAGTTGAAAAGCGCCAATAAAGTGCAGGACTCCTTTGTCACCCTGGAAAATACAATTGCCGGCCAGAATGAACATATAGAAAGTTTTAAAGAGTCCGTGGGCAAATTAGAGGAAAAAGACGAAAAACTGGCCGGGGTTTTCTCTGGCATGTCAGCTTCCTCAGAGGAATTTGCAGCTAATACAGAGGAGATCACTGCTTCCTTAGAAGAACAGGCATCTACCATTGAAAAATTAAACTCTATCAATAAGGATTTATACCAACAGACCAACTCATTAAAGATGAAGCTTGCCCGGTTAGATTCAGATGAGTCATAAATGAGGTGCTCTTTGCTGGAGAAAGGGGGATGAAAATGACTGTCATAGTTACAGTCGTAAACCGATGAAAAAATTATTAACTGGAGGACAGATTGTACTGGAATCAGGCATAATGGAAAAGGACCTTTTTATTGAAGAAGGAAAAATCAAATCTCTGCTGGACCCTGATGACGAGAGTCCTGAAATAGATGAAATAATTGATGTTAGTGATAAGTTGATTTTACCCGGGGTGATAGACTCCCATACCCATTACCTACTTCACTCCCGGGGTACTACCACTGCCGATGATTTTTGTTCTGGCTCTAAGGCAGCAGCTATAGGGGGAGTTACCACCTTTATCGATTATATCGATCATGAAGAGGATAAATCTTTGTTGGAGGCAGCCCGGGAAAGAATTGCTGCCGCCAGGGAGAGCGTGCTTGATTTCAATCTGCATCAAACAGTTCATTATTTTAATGAAAATATTGAGGCTGAGCTGAGGGAGATTCGTGAATTAGGGGTCAGCAGTTTGAAGATTTTTACTACCTACAAAGAAGAAGGTTACATGATATCTGAGGAAGATATACCTGAACTTTTAGAGGCTGCCAGTGATAATAATCTACTGATAACCGTCCATGCAGAAGATGAAGAGATTATTCAAGCCAGCAAGGAAAAACTAACTAAAGAAAGGGATAAGCTGTCTCTGGCAGACCACCCTGACCTCCGTCCGGCGGAAGCGGAGAGTAAAGCAGTTGAGAAAATTGCTGCCCTGGCTATGGAAAGAGATTTGCCTTTATATATTGCTCATATTTCTGCTGGAAAAACTGCTGAGCTAATGAAGAAGTTTCGTGCTCAGGGAGGAAGAATTTTTGGTGAAACCACTCCTCATTATCTGTTGCTCGATCGCAGTTACCTGACTAAAGAGGAGGCTGCTCGTTATTTTATGGTTCCTCCTCTAAGAGATTCAGATAACCAGGATATAATCTGGGAGGCGCTTTTAGAGGGAGCTATCCAGGCTATAGCAACAGATCACTGTGCCTTTACCCTGGACCAAAAAAATGAAAACTCTTCTCCCCTGGAGATGTTTCCCGGGTTACCGGGTTCAGAAACACTGCTTCCTTTGATCCACCATTTTGGAGTTAATACCGGCATGATGAGTTATCCAGAGTTAGTTAAGTTCCTGGCTGGTAATCCAGCCCGGATTTTTGGTCTTTTCCCGGAAAGAGGTATTATAAGAGAGGGAGCTGTTGCTGATCTGGTGGTCTTTGATCCTGAGAAAAAAATGGAATTAAAAGACGAAGATGTTAATTCTAAAGCTAATTACTCTCCCTATCAGGGATTTAAGATAAGGGGTTGGCCGGTAATGACTATCAGCCGCGGGGAGATTATTACCAGTAAGGGTTCTTTCGTTGGCAAAGAGGGGCGGGGAAGATTTATTGAAGCAGGGGTATCGCAATGCTTTACTGCAGCAGAGAATACTTTTTAAAACATGCCTTTGAATTTTCTCTATCTTTTGCAATATAAAGGTGATATAATATAAAAAATACAGCAGTTTTGCAAAGGGGAGAAACAAAATGAGAGTAGGTCTTTTAGCCAGCGAAATCTTTTGGGGATTACTGCTTATCTTGCTGGGGATAACAGCGGTATTAAGATCCTTTGATATCAATATTTCTTTCTTTCGTGTTATCTTTGCCTTCGTTTTAATTTATCTAGGAGTAGCTTTAATGGTGGGGGGGCCTCTGGTAAGACATGTTACAGAGGACACCATTATCTTTGGAGAGGTCAGGCGCAGTTTTGAGGACTTGCCGGATAATGAATTTAATATAATCTTTGGCAATGGGGAATTAGATCTCAGGGGGGTTTCAGGAGAAGAGCTAAAAACTTTAGAGATGAATGTTATTTTTGGCTCAGGTAAAATTATAATCAGCCCGGAGCAGAGGATAGAAGCAAAGGTTAGTTCTGTCTTTGGCAATGCTGTTTTCCCCGACGGCTCTTCTATTAGCTTTGGGGATTACACCTATCAAAGTTTGGACCCGGCGGAAGAAATAACAACTACTATCCTAATCGATGGCAGTGTAGTCTTTGGCAGGCTGGAGGTAGAGAAAAGGTGATAATTGCTTCCCTTAAATTAGATTTATATTTACCAGGTTCAGTTTCTTTGAAGAATAAAAGGCGGCTTATAAAAAGCCTCCAGGATAAAATGAAAAATAAGTTTAATCTGGCAGTGGCTGAAACAGATAAGATGGATAATAAGCAGCAAGCCGTGCTTGCTGCTGTTTCTGTTAGCAATAGTGGTAAATATTTAGAAAAAATGTTTGCCCAGGTAATTAACCTGGTGGATGAAATGGCAGGAATAGAATTGATGAAGTCAGAAATTAACTACCATTAAATTTCCTGCCAGACCAGTTTATTTGCTTTTTTGCACCAGTTTACAGGAAATTTTACAGAGTCCATCATTCATATTTTGCTCTATTAAAATTATATCCTCTGGTACCTCAACAGGGGTTTCGGTGAAATCCCAAATTCCTTTAATCCCTGCCTTAACTAGCATATCCGCTGTCTTTTGGGCTTCTAGAGCAGGTACTGCTAAAGCAGCCACATCAATATTGTTTTCAGCAATAAATTCAGGGGCCCTTTCAACATCCATTACTCTAAGATTATTAAATTCCAACCCGATAATAGCAGGATCTTTATCAAAAATACCCCTTAATAAATAGCCTCTTTCTTCATAACTCTTATTATTAGCCAGGGCCCGACCTAAAAAGCCTGCCCCAATTATAACCATGGATTTTTCATGATTGAAGCCTAAAATACGATGAAGATTGGAGTAAAGACAATGGATGTCATAACCATAACTTTTTTTGCCAAATTGACCAAAGTGACTTAAGTCTCTGCGTATTAATGAACTGGAATATCCCATTATGCTGGCCAATTGTTCGGAAGATACATATTCAACATCTTTATTTAACATATTCTTTAATTGAACATAGTAATGAGGCAAACGCCTGACTATTTTATCGGGGATTTCCTTAACTGTAGGTTTGGCATTGTCACTATTTTTTGATTCGTTTTTAGCCGTCATGTTTTTGCACCTACCTTACAGGTTAGAGTAAGTTCTTTTTATCACAACCATCTGTTTCAATTGTACATTATTTAACAAAAATAATCAAGGTTAACGGACTAAATAAATGAATTTTGGCAATTTTTTTTATATGTTCTTTAAATAATTGGCAGCAAAACTAATAACCCCTAAATAATCAAATCATAAACCTGACCCTACTGGCAAGAGAAATTATCTACTTAGGCAGGAAAATTATCTTAAATAAAGAATTTTATTGTATATGGTGCTTTAAAGATTAATTTGCTTTTTTTAGCTGAATAAAATTTGGGAGGTTTAATAATGGATAAATTATCAGGAGATGATTTACGCTGTGATTGTCTACCCAATACCTTTTCTTTTTCCAGTACTGCAGAAATTTCTGGATTGGAAGAAGGAATAATTGGTCAGGCCAGGGCTGTAAAAGCTGTAGATTTTGGCTTTGAAATAGAGCGGGAAGGATATAATATATATATGGCTGGAATCCCTGGAACGGGCAAAAAGACTTATGCCAGGAAAGTTGCCAATAAACAGTCGGCTGAACTTCCAACACCAGGTGATATGTTATACGTTTTTAATTTTTCCAATCCAGAAACCCCTAAGGCTATTAAAATGCCAGCCGGAAGAGGTAAGCATTTAAGGGATGAAATGGAAGGGGTAATTGAGGAATTAAAAGAAGAGATTCCGAAACTCTTTGAAGGGAAAGAATATGAAGAGAAACGCAATGAGATAATGGCAGAATATCAGGAAAAGTCCAGTCAATTGATGGATGATTTTGATCAGGAAATAAGGGAAGAAGGTTTTATGATTCAAAATACTGATAGGGGCCCAGTGCCTGTTCCCCTTGATAAAGAGGGTAACCCTTTAAAACAGGATGAATTTAAAGAATTACCTGATGAAGAGAGACAGAGACTCAGGGAAAAGAGTCAGGATATAAAAAATCGTCTCGATAAACAGTTAAGGCAGATTAGAGATTTAAAAGAAAAAGCCCAGGATAGAATGGCAGAGTTGCAGGAAAAATTGGGTTTATCAGTTGTTCAACCCATAATAGATCAATTAAAACATCGATTCTCTGATTGTGATGAAGAGGTTTTGAATTACCTCGATGATGTCAAGGAAGATATTATTGATAATCTTGATAAGTTTACCGACGATAATGGCAATAAATCCATGCCTCTGCCCTTTAAAACTGGAGAAGATGAAAGTTTCTTTGTCCGTTACCAGGTAAATTTAATCGTTGATAATTCTAAGACTGATGGCGGCCCCGTTATCTTTGAAACTAACCCCACTTATTATAATCTCTTTGGTAAAATAGAGGGGAAAAGTCAATTTGGTACTGTTACCACTGATTTCACTATGATCAAAGGGGGAGCTCTGCACCGGGCTAATGGAGGTTATCTTATTGTTCAGGCCAAGGATGTATTAACCAATCCTTTTTCCTGGGATACTTTAAAACGGGCTCTTTTAAATGAGGAACTTAAGGTTGAAAACATAGGAGAGCAGTATCGAACCTTCCCCATTAGCTCTCTAAAACCGGACCCCTTTGAAATTGATGTTAAAGTCATAATGATAGGTAATCCCTTTTTATATCAACTATTGTATATTTATGATGAAGAATTTAAAAAGCTCTTCAAAGTTAAGGCCGATTTTGATACAGAGATGGTCCGCAATGAGGATAATATGCAAAAATTTGCTTCTTTCATTGCTTCTGTCTGTGAAAGAGAAGAAATGCTTCATTTTGAAGCTGCGGCTGTTGGCAAAATCATAGAATACAGCAGCCGCCTGGCAGGAGATAATACCAAAATGACAACCAGATTTAATGAGATAATGGAGTTATTATATGAAGCCAATACCTGGGCTGAGCTTGATGAGGCTGAGTTAGTAGAATCTCAACATGTGATTAAAGCCTTAAGAAAAAAAGAGGAGCGTTCTAATTTAAACGAAGAGAAAATACAGGAGTTAATTGATAGAGATCATTTAATGATAGATGTTGCAGGAGAGGTAGTGGGGCAGATAAATGGTTTATCTGTCTATCAATCAGGTCAATACTCCTTTGGACGTCCCAGTAGAATTACCTGTCAGACCTTTTTAGGCCAGGAAGGTGTAGTTAATATTGAAAGAGAGGCCAAGATGAGCGGGAAGATCCATGATAAAGGGGTTTTGATCCTATCTGGTTATCTGGGAGGGAAATATGCTAAAGATATGCCCCTGACCTTATCGGCTTCCTTAGCCTTTGAGCAGTCCTATTCCGGGATAGATGGAGATAGTGCTTCCTGTGCAGAACTTCTAACTATCTTATCCTCCTTATCTGGCCTGCCCTTAAAACAAAATTTAGCCATAACTGGCTCCATGAATCAACATGGAAAAGTACAGCCCATAGGAGGAGTAAATTATAAGGTTGAAGGCTTCTTTCAGGTCTGTGAAAATAGAGGCTTAGATGGCAGCCATGGAGTGGTGATACCGCAGCAGAATGTAGAGAACTTAATGTTAAAGGACGAAATTGTACAGGCAGTAGAGGATAACAAATTTAATGTTTATCCCATCACTGAGATTGATGAAGCAATAGAATTATTTTTTGACCGTTCGGCTGAAGAGGTCCATGAATTAGTAACAGATAATTTAAAATCTATGGCAGAAAAAGCCCGGGAACTTAAGGGAAAACAGTTAAAGAGCGATACGAAGATTGAAGAGGATAAGGAACCAGAAGATCTGCCCGATCTATCAGATTGAAAATAGAAGCATATCTAAGAAATATGGAGCTTTAACTAGATAATTTATCTTAAAAAGCAATAAAAGCAGAAACCATTTTTTGAACTTGCTTGACCATCTCTGACCTTTCCATTATAATTATAGGTGAAGAAAGTCAGGGAAAGACAAAAATATAACTGGAGGTGGTCAGCATGTTTGATATGGTACCTTTCAGAAGAAGAGGAAGAAGTTTAGCCAATAGGGGTGACTCCCTTGATAACATGGTAGATAGTTTCTTTAATGATGCTCTAAACATGTTCGAAGGTGGATTTAAAACCGATATTAGAGAAGAAGATGATCAATTTGTTTTGGAAGCTGAATTACCTGGAATGTCTAAAGAGGATATAGAACTGGAAATAAATGAGGATATTTTGACCATTAAAGCTCATAAAGAAGATGAGCACGAGGAAGAGAGAGAAAATTATATCAGGAGAGAAAGAAGGACAGGCTCCTATCAGCGTTCCTTCAGATTGAATAATGTAAAAGAAGAGGAGATAAAAGCCTGTCATGAAAATGGTATATTAGAAGTTGTCCTGCCTAAAGAAGAGCCCAGTAAACCCAAGAGAAAAACCATCGATATAGAATAATAGTTTAGGCCCTGCCCTCTCACCACCAGGCTTTGTTTTGGATATGTATTTAGAGCCCTGCTGAGCAGGGCTTTTTCTATTGCTGTGACAATTTTTATTCCCGGAGGGTGAAATTATCATCTTCGGCTAACCGGCTCACTCCCCCTGTGCCTGGAGGTAGATTGTCTTCACGTCCGGCAAAATCAGGCTCAGTATAGGCGAAAATTTCTCCTTCAAAATTTCTTAAAATTATCTTTCCCGGCGACCTCGAAATAACATACTGGGGATTTACCGGTATTTTCCCGCCTCCTCCAGGAGCATCTATGACATAAGTGGGAACTCCCATGCCAGTGGTATGGCCCCGCAGAGATTCAATGATACTTATACCCCTGTCCACCCGGGTTCTAAAGTGTTCAATGCCCCGGGTTAAATCACACTGGTAAATATAATAGGGTTTAATCCTGTTTTCCAGTAATTTATGAACTAGGCGGCGCATAGTTTTAGGATTATCATTGATTCCCTTTAAAAGCACAGATTGATTCCCCAGGGGAATGCCGCCATCGGCCAGTTTTTTAACAGCCTTCTTTGATTCAGCAGTAATTTCCTGCGGATGATTAAAATGAGTGTTGAGATAAATAGGTTGAAATCTCTGCAAAAGAGCAATAAGTTTTGAGGTTATCCGCTGCGGCAATACCACCGGTGTTCTGGTGCCAATTCTTATTATTTCAACATGGTCAATTTTCCTCAACTCTGTTAAAATCAGTTCAAGCTTAGTATTGCTTATTAAAAGCCCGTCCCCTCCTGATATTAGAACATCTCTAATGGCAGGAGTTTCTTTGATATATTTAATTGCTTTATAAATTTTATTTTCAGGCAGAGGTTTATCAGTGACACCGGCAAATCTTCTCCTGGTACAGTGACGGCAGTACATAGAGCATTGATCGGTAACTAACAGCAGCACTCTATCGGGATAGCGGTGTGTTAGGCCAGGGACCGGGGCATCAATATCCTCATGCAAAGGATCTCTCATATCAGCTCTACCGGCTTTTAGTTCCAGCGCAGTAGGCACAGCCTGGCGGCGTATAGGACCCCGGGGATTGTCAGCTGACATCAGGGTAGCATAATAGGGAGTAATCGCCATACGCAATTCCCTTAAAGCTTCTTTTATTTCCTCTTCTTCCGCTGCAGTCAAAGGGATGATTTTTTTCAACTTCTCAGTATCGGTTATTCTATTTTTCAGTTGCCAGTGCCAGTCCTGCCATTCCTCTGGGCTGACATCTTGCCAGATTTCATATTGTTGATATTCTTGCATATATATACCTCCTAAGCTTATCCAGGGCTGCGAAGAATCTTTAATATACTTCTAACATATATTAATGCAAGTTTTATGCCATTTCTTATCATTTATAGGGAGGAGAAGAGCTAATGTTTAAAGAAGTTTAATCTTAGCCTATTTTTTGATTTTGACAAATAAATTTTTAAACCAGGGGAGAGATAAACCAATGTCAAATTCTTTTCCGCAGGTAAATATCAATCTGCCAGGTATTGTTGATAATGCCAGTAAGATGAAGGCAAAATGTCTATCCATGGGTATTGAATTAACCGGGGTAACAAAGGGAGCAGCAGGAGACTTAGAGGTGGCCAAGGCCTTTTTAAAGGCAGGTTTAACCAGACTGGGTGACTCTAGATTGAAAAACTTGAGAAGCTTTCAGGAAGCGGGACTTAAGGCAGAATATATGTTACTGCGCCTTCCCGATCCTGACCGGGCAGCCGAAGTGGTGGAATTGGCTGATATTAGCCTTAACAGTGAAATTAACACCTTGCAGAGTCTGGCCAGAGCGGCCCAGAAAAGAAATAAGGTTCATAGAGTTATTATTATGGTCGATGTAGGGGATTTAAGAGAAGGGGTGCTGCCCGAGGATTTACCTGACTTTATGGCTGAAGCTATGGATATTAAGGGGATAGAGATTATAGGTTTAGGAACAAATGTAGGCTGTTATGGTGGTGTTTTACCCACTAAGGAAAATACGGAGCAACTAATTAACTTAAAAAGACAATTGGAAGAGGAATTATCACTTAACTTAGAACTTTTGTCTGGTGGGAACACAGCTACTACTATTTTGCTCGATGAAGGAAAAATGCCCGCTGGTATTAATCATTTGCGTGTAGGAGAGGGGATAATTCAGGGAACAGATATTACTCATCAGCGCAATATTCCTGGCTTTAGTCAAAATAATATTAGTCTATCGGCGGCCATAATTGAACTTAAACAAAAGCCCTCTGTGCCCAGAGGCCAATTAGGTCATGATGCCTTCGGACAAAAGCCCACTTTTGTTGATAAGGGAGTAAGATGGAGAGCTATTGTGGCCTTAGGTCGCCAGGATGTCAGAATCGATGGTATCACACCTGATCTAGCAGGGGCAGAAATAATTGGGGCCAGCAGCGACCATTTATTGCTGGATGTAACTGAGACTGAAGTTGAACTTAAGGTTGGTGATAGCCTTGATTTTGCCCTGGATTATGGTGCCATGTTATCAGCTATGACTTCAGGATACTTAGGAAAAAATTATCAAAAAACGGATAGTTAAAAAGTGTGTCAATAGGCCCTTGTACCGGCTAAGTAGGTCGACTGGACTTTGATATTGGTTAAATATTTTGCCTTTAGGCGCCGGGGGTCCTCCTCGATGACAATAAAGTCAGCCAGTTGCCCGGGGGTTAACCATCCTTTCTGTTCCCCTTCTCCACTGATGAGAGCACCGGCTTTTGTATAGAGCTCTAAAGCTTCTTCTAGAGTTAACTTTTCCCGGGGATTAAACCCTTCTGCCGGCTGATAGTCCCAATCTGTCCTGGTTATGGCAGCTTCAATGCCGGCAAAGGGATTGACCTCTTCAATGGGAGCATCAGAACTAAAGGCCAGTTTCGCCCCTTGGTCAATTAGACTTCTCCAGGCATAGGAATTAGAGATAAGTTCCGGGGATAATCTATCCTCTAAGAGCTGATAATCTGATTTAAGAAAGACTGGCTGAACTAATAGCTTGATTTTAGCTTTGCCCAGACGCTCGATCAGTTCTGGAGTCGTTAGCTGACAATGGACTATTTGAGATTCTGCTAATTTTCTTAAATTAGGAGCGCTCTTTTGACAGCAGCTTAAGGCGGTGGCAATGGCGCGATCGCCAATGGCATGAATAGCCGGGACAAAACCTTCCTGGTAACACTTTTTCAACATAGCAGTTAATTTTTCAGGAGATAACAATAAATCTCCTTTATTATTGGGCTCAGCCAGATAGGGTTCGCTCAGGGCGGCAGTTTTAGCGCCTAAAGAGCCATCAAGCATTATTTTAATTGGACCATATCTAAAGCTCAGGTTGCCAGCAGAAGTTCTTTGACTTATTCTAGTAAGTTCAGCGATATCCTCCTGGTTCTTACAGCGCTGTTGAATATATAAACGAGGTTTTGGAAAGTCTTTCTGTTGATAAAGATGATAGGCCGATAACATCTTCCGGGTATCTTTGAGAGCCTTAAGGTCATCAATACCGGCAGAGGTAATGCCAAATTTTAATAGCTCTTTCCCGGCTTTTTTTAATCTTTGCCCTACTGTCGAAGTACTGGGTTCTGGCAAACTAGTAAGGACTAAATCGACGGCAGAATCAAAAAGTCTTCCATTTGGACTGCCATCAGCAAATCTGCCAATTTTACCCCCTTCGGGATCAGCAGTGTTTTTTGTAATTCCTGCTAATTTTAAAGCAGCAGAATTAACAGCAGCAGCATGGTAACAAATCCTTTGAATGATTATCGGTTGGTTAGAAGAAAGGCTGTCTAAAAAATCTATATCAGGCATTTCCTTTGCTGCTAATCTGCTATCATTAAGTCGCACTCCCTTAATAATAGAACTATCCTGCTCACGATTAATCTTGGCAGAGATCTTTTGCTTAAGTTCCCTTTTATCCTTAACATCACTTAGATCTAAGGCAGTTTTATCTGCCCCCAATTGATAAAAATGTAGATGACTATCATTAAAGCCTGCCAGCACGGTTTTCTGCTTTAAATCCACTTTAGGCCAGTCCCCATAAAGACTTACAACCTGTGATTTATCTCCTGAGGCTATTATTTTACCTCCTTCACAGGCCAGGGCCCCCTCTTCCACCCACTTGTCTTTTTTTATTCTTATTTTACCGTTGAGAAAAACAGCCTTAGAGCCTGAAGTCATTATTTTCTCCTTTCTCGGTCCTTCAACTAAAATATAAGAAGCTCATATTATTCATTTATGTTGCTTTATTTATGATAACATATTTTTTCATCTTGCCCAATAAGAAAACTATATATGCCCGAGTTTAGCCAGCCATAAATTTTAATAGAGCAAGGGAAAAGAACTCTGAAGTAAAAATATCTTTCGTAAAGCCGAAAAATATTTTTCTTTTCAGGCAGGTCTCCTGGGGTAAAAGAGAGAATTAGTTATTAACACCTGGAGGAGGTTTTTTAAATGGAAGAGAAAGATATTAATATAACTACAGAAGATGCTGAGAATTTATTGGGAGATGGTCAGTGGAAAGATATAATCCGTTCTTTAGACGAAGGAATCCATATAGTAGACCAACAGGCCAGAACAATACTCTATAACCAATCAGCAGCTGAAATTGAAGGACTTAAGCCCCGGGAGGTTTTGGGGAAAAGCATCTTTGCTGTCTTTCCTTCTCTAACCTATGAAAATAGCACCTTGATGCAGGTTTTAGCTCAGGGGGAAGAAGTGGAGCAATCCCAGCAGACCTTTGTCAACATGAAGGGTCAGCAGATCACTACTGTCAATAAAACAGTTCCTCTGCTTTTCAGTGACAACACTTTAGGCGCTATGGAGATTTCCCGGGATATCACTTTAATTCAGGAGATGGCTGAGAATGTCAACAATCTCAGAAATAAGTTTGGCGCTGCTGCTAGAAGCTCTGTTGATAGTGATAAATTGGCTGGTTCGGCCACTGCCTTAAGCAATAACACCAGTTATACCTTTGCCGATCTAATCGGAGAAAACGAAGATTTCCAGCAGGTGTTAAACGATGCTGTGCGGGCAGCTGGCAGTGATTCTTCTGTGCTAATCATTGGGGAGACAGGAACAGGCAAAGAGCTTTTTGCTCAGGGAATACACAATGCCAGCACCAGGGCCTCTAAGCCCTTTATAGCTCAAAATTGTGCTGCTTTACCCCGGGAATTGCTGGAGAGTCTGCTCTTTGGAGCAGAAAAAGGCAGTTTCACCGGAGCTTCCACTAGACCAGGACTTTTTGAGCAGGCCAATGGAGGAACTATTTTGCTAGATGAGATAAATGCTTTAGACTACGATTTACAGGCCAAACTTTTAAGGGTTCTGCAGGAGGGAAGAGTGAGGAGAGTAGGGGGACAAAAGGAAAAAAAGGTCGATGTCAGGGTCCTGGCCACCATGAATAAGACACCGGAGGAGGCCTTTGACGAGGGAAGCCTTCGACAGGACCTTTATTACCGCTTAAGTGTAGTCTCACTTACCATACCCCCCTTAAGAGAGCGCCGGAATGACATCCCGCTTTTGCTGGAGCATTTTATCTCTCACTACAATCAGAAATTTGAGCGTTCCATTAAAGGCGTGACTGCTAAATTAAAGGAGGCTCTCTTTAAATATGATTGGCCAGGTAATGTTAGAGAACTACAGCACATGATAGAGTGTGGTTTTAACCTGCTGCAAAAAGAGCCCTTCATAGGCTTTGCTGCCCTTCCTCTTCATCAACGACAAAAGCTAAGTAACCTACAGCAGGGAGAGGCCATCGAGCTGGCAAAGACCCTCCATGGGGGAGAAGTGCCAAATCTTAATGATTACCTGGACGAAGTGGAAAAACAATTAATCAAGAGAGCTTTAAATAAGACGGAGGGCAATATTTCAGCAGCTGGTAGATTACTGGATATATCACGGCAATCACTATATTACAAGATAAAGAAATATGAACTGGAATAGAACTTGCAGGTATTTAAAACAGGAGGCAAAAGTTTATGGATTTAGGACCTATGCTGGCAATATTGCTGGCTGGATTTTTATTGGGTTTCTGGCAGGAAAATAACCTGAAGATAAAAAGATTGGCTCAATATATTGTGCATTTTGGCTTGTTAATCCTGATAGCGGCCATGGGGGCCAGGATTGGGGCTGACCCTGAAATAATCTCCGATTTAGGCCGGATAGGCCTTCAATCTTTTTTATTGGCTTTAGGGGGAATAGCAGGGAGTGTTATCTGTCTTTATCTCTTTTCCTTTTATCTTAAAGCTTTAAATAGAACCGGAGAGAGTGAGAGTTCCATTAATCATCAGATATCAGAGGAGAATGGTGGTTTGAAATTAACTGGAATAATTTTGCTGGTAGTTGTTGGCGGCGGGATAATTGGACGACTTTTTTTGCCGGCAGATTATTTGCCCTTATTAACCTCTCTTACTGGTTATTCTTTGATGGTCTTATTTTTAGGAGTTGGCATAGATATTGGACAGAGGCGAGCGGTTTTTCGTCATATTAAAAAGCTGGGCTGGCGTATCATTGCTATACCTCTGATGGTAGCCCTGGGCAGCATCATAGGCACAGTAATGGTGGGGACAGTCCTGGGGATGTTGAGAAATGAATCCGCTGCTATAGGAGCTGGTTTTGGCTGGTATAGCCTCTCAGCAGTCCTCTTAACGGATCTCCATAGTGTAGAGTTAGGCTCTCTTGCTTTTTTGACCAATATTATCAGGGAGATGGTGGCCTTATTGATTATCCCCTTATTAGCACCGCTATTAGGCTCCATTACTGCTATAGCACCCGGGGGAGCCACCACCATGGATGTGACCCTGCCTCTCTTAAAAAAGGTGGGAGGAGAGGAGATTGTGATACCGGCCTTTATTAACGGAGCAGTTTTAACAGCGCTGGTTCCTTTTTTAGTGCCCTTTTTATTAAACTTTTAGGTTGAGAGTTATTTAAATATACCCTTTAATTTTATCGAGAGATAATTGTAGTCTTGATTTCACCTCGCTTGAGGGGGCGCCTTAAATGCCGAAATCCCTGGGTCAGTTAATTTTATCTGCTAATTTAAAAACTATTGCTTTTATCGGTCTGGCAAAAAATGCTGGAAAAACCACGGCTTTAAATAAAGCCAGTGCAGAGATCGCTGCTGCTGGATCAGAGATAGCAGTGCTCTCCTATGGCTTAGATGGGGAAAAAAGGGATTATGTTACCAGAAAAGAAAAGCCTGCTGTTGTAATTCCCCAGGGAGGTTATTTTGTCACCGCTGAAGAAGCTTTACTGACCCACAAAACCCAGGCCCAAGAAATAAGCAGCACCGATATTATTACTCCGCGGGGAAAGGTAAAAGTATATCAGGCAGTGGATAATAAATTAGAGGTTGAATTAACAGGAATAAACCGCACCTCAGATCTAAAAAAAGCCAGAGCTATCCTGGAGCCTTACTGCGATTTTATCTTAATTGATGGTGCCTTAGACCGAAAAAGTTCTGGTCTACCAGAAATATCTGCGGCTATAATTGTTTCTACCGGAGCAGTTTTAGGAAGCAATGTTAAAAAAGTAGCTGATAAGACGGCTTTAGAGCTTACTTTTTTAAAACTGGCTGGCTTAAAAGAAGATTCTAGAAGAAAAGAATTCTCTAAATTAATAACCAGAGCCCGGCAGGAAAATTTTGCCGGCTGGTTAATAGATGAAGTGCAGCAACATAAATTTACCAGTCAGCTTTCTCTCAATTTAGCTCAAGAATTGAAAGAACTTATCTCACAGGGAAATAATTATAAATTTTTGCTACTGGCCGGGGCCTTTACCGATGAACTGGCGAAGGTTTTAATATCCAGGAATAATACAAAAAAGATGACAGTTGTCATAAAAGATAGCACTAAAATATTTTTGTCAGCCAGAAATTTTCGGCTTTTACAAAAAAAAGAGATAACCGTTAAAGTAGTATCGCCTTTAAAAGTGCTGGCAATAACGGTAAATCCTCACAATCCTGAAGGACGCAACCTGGCCAGTGAAGAGTTGATGGCAGCCTTAAAAAGATTAAAACTAAAGCTGCCCCTTATCAATGTTTGTAAGAGCAATTAAGATTAATCTTAAGCTCCAGGGGGGAATAATTTATGGCTAAACTAAATATTGATTCAGGTATAGTAGCTAGATGTCAGCAGGCAGCTAAAACGATAGCAGATGGAGTGGATAAAGAGATAGCCGGTCTAACCACTACCTCTATAGAGCGCACTGTCCTGCGTTTATATGGTGTAACAGGAGTTGATAACGATGATATTCCTGTGGCTAATATCATAGTCGATCAATTAAAGGAAAAAGAGCTATTAGCAGAGGGAGCGGCTAAAAATCTGGGTAAGGCTCTTTTAAGCAGTGGCCTGGAGATTGCTGAGCTGACAGAGGCAATTGCTCAGGGAGAGATATATCTTCCTCAGTTAGTAGCAGAGGCTGATTTTTCTGACAGAAGGATAACTGATTTTTTAATAAAACTGGCAGAAAAGAAGTCCAAAGAGATAAATAATAACAGAAAAAAAAGAAAGAATCTGCAAAAAGAGCTGGGTTTAGGTTCCCAGCCCTGGTTATATGTAATTGTAGCTACTGGAAATATCTACGAAGATGTTAACCAGGCTAGAGCAGCAGCCCGGCAGGGGGCAGATATAGTAGCAGTTATTCGCAGTACCGCTCAATCTTTACTTGATTATGTACCCCATGGCCCCACCACTGAGGGATTTGGTGGCACCTATGCCACTCAAGAGAACTTTCGCATAATGAGAGAGGCCCTGGATGATATCGGGGAAGAGGTTGGGCGTTATATTCAATTAGTAAATTATTGTTCTGGACTCTGCATGCCTGAGATTGCTGCCATGGGAGCTTTAGAAAGACTTGATATGATGCTCAATGATGCGATGTATGGCATTTTATTTAGGGATATTAACATGCATAGAACCATGGTGGATCAGCATTTTTCCAGGCTAATCAATGGTTACGCTGGAATTATTATCAACACAGGTGAGGATAATTATCTGACTACAGCTGACTCTCTGGCAGAAGCCCATACTGTTATAGCTTCCCAATTTATTAATAAAGAGATGGCCCGGCGGGCTGGAATGGAGAATGAACTGATTGGCTTAGGCCATGCCTTTGAAATAGATCCAGCTCAAGAAAATGGTTTTTTGTTAGAGCTGGCTCAAGCCCAGTTGATAAGACAACTCTTCCCCCAGGCTCCTCTAAAATATATGCCTCCTACAAAACACATGACAGGCGATATTTTTAAGGGATATCTATTAAATGGGATGTTTAATCTAGCTTCTATTATTACAGGTCAGGGCATTCAATTATTAGGAATGCTCACCGAGGCTATTCATACTCCCTTTGTCCAGGATAGAGCTCTTAGCCTGGAAAATGCCCGTTATATATTTAAGAATGCAAATAAATTAGGAGCAGAAATTGAATTTAAAGATGATGGCATTATCCAGGAAAGGGCTACTAAGGTTTTAGAAGAGGCCGGAGAGATGTTAGAGGATATTGCAGAATTAGGACTTTTACAGGCCCTGGCCGAGGGTTATTTTGCCAATATTAAAAGGCCTGTAACCGGGGGCAAGGGCAGCGATGGGGTTTTGGAATGTGGAAAAAACTACTTCAATCCCTTTACAAAAATTTTTAGAGAGGAGATGCTGGAAAGATGAACCTAGAGCCAGGAACCGGTGGTAATAGCAGCAGGGTAGAATCCTCTGCCTGGCTGAATAAGGCAGCAGCAGTGGATTTAGAGAATCTTCGCCCCTATGGGGATACAATCGACGATGGGAAAATACAGCTTAGCTTTACTCTGCCGGTTAGCTTTGGTCCTAAGGCTAAGGCAGCTGGTAAGGCCTTATTAGAAAATATAGGCTTTAAAGAAGTGGAAATTGTCCATGTGAAAGATTTAAAAGAGGGGTTTACCTTCTTTGTAGCTTACGGGCGCAGCCAGGCTACTGTAGATTATACTAGCCTGCAGGTAGTTAACCCCACGGTCTCTATTATGGATTATTCTGAGATCAATTCCTTTATTGCTGAAAAAATTGGCCGACCGATAAAGGTAGTGGGGGCTTGCACTGGTAGTGATGCCCATACGGTAGGACTGGATGCTATTTTAAATATGAAGGGCTATGCCGGAGAATATGGTTTAGAAAGGTATTCAGGCTTTACCACCTGGAATTTAGGCAGTCAGGTGCCCAATGAAGTATTGATCAGCAAAGCTGTGGAAGTGGGGGCCGATGCTCTTTTAGTCTCCCAGGTAGTTACCCAGAAAAACATCCACGTTAAAAACCTTACAGAGCTGGTAGAGCTATTGGAAGCCGAGGGTATCCGAGATGAATTTATCCTGGTAGTAGGAGGTCCTAAAATAGGCCATGAATTAGCCATGGAATTAGGCTTCGATGCTGGTTTTGGCCCAGGGACAACACCGCCAGAGGTAGCTTCTTTTTTAGCCCAGGAACTAGTTTTAGAGGGAAAGGAGGAGAATTAAATGTTAGAAGCTCAAATCAAGGTTAGGATGAGCACAGCTGATGCTCATTATGCTGGTAATTTAGTCGATGGTGCTAAAATTTTAGAGTTTTTTGGTGATGTAGCCACGGAATTATTAATTAGAAATGATGGCGATGAAGGACTTTTGGTCGCCTATGACGAAGTGGAGTTTATTGCTCCGGTATATGCCGGAGATTTTATTGAAGTCAGGGGAAAATTAATTTCCCAGGGCAATACCTCAAGAAAAATGGAGTTTAGAGCTGAAAAAGTTATAACAGCTGATAGAGAAAGCAAATTTGCCTCGGCGGCAAAAATATTGCCTGAAAAAGAATTGGTCTGTAAAGCTTCAGGAACCTGTGTAGTCCCTTTAGAAAAACAACGGAAGGGGGATTAATCAATGGAGAAACTAATTATAACGGCAGCTATCTGTGGGGCAGAGGTAACCCGGGAGCATAATCCTAACTTACCTTTAACACCCCGGGAGCTCGCTCAGGAGGCCAGAGAAGCAGAAGAAGCCGGAGCGGCAATTATCCATCTCCATGTGAGGGATGAAGAGGGTCAACCCACCCAGGACCAGGAGACCTTCGCCCGGGCCTGCAATGCCATGGAAAGAGAGGGAGTAACAGCTATTATCCAACCCTCCACTGGAGGAGCAGCAGGTATGAGCTGGCAGGAAAGAATCCAACCTGTTTATCTGGAACCAGAGATGGCTTCCCTGGACTGTGGAACTACAAATTTTGGCGATGATATTTTTGTCAATGACCTTCCCTTAATGCGCAATTTTGCTCGAGAAATGGATAAATATGGAGTGATGCCGGAATTAGAATGTTTTGAGATAGGGCATATCGCCAATGCTTTAAAATTAAGGGAGGAGAATCTGCTCCCTGGTCATCTGCATTTTGATCTGGTCCTTGGGGTGCCTGGTGCTATACCAGCTTCCATAGATAATCTGGTAGCCATGGTCAATAACTTACCGCCGGAGGCTACCTGGACGGTGGCCGGCATAGGGCGGCATGAATTACCTCTGGCCTATCATGCCATAGCCATGGGGGGACATGTTAGAGTTGGTTTTGAGGATAACATTTTTTATCATAAAGGAGAGCTGGCAGATAGTAATGCCCAACTGGTGGCCAGGATAGTGAGGGTAGCCCAGGAGATGGGTCGAGAAGTAGCAGATCCGGAGGAAGCAAGAGAAATTTTAGCTTTAATTTAATTTTTAATAAAGTTAGTTATTAATTTAACAATCCTGGAATAATAAATGGGGGAATTAATTATGAAAAAAGGAAATAAATTTGGCACCCATAGGGTATTAGAACCGCAGGGTGTTTTGCCACAACCGGCGGAAAAAATTGATAATACCATGGAAATATACGATAATGAAATACTCATTGAGGTGGAGACCCTTAACATTGATTCGGCTAGTTTTACTGAGATAAAAAATAAAGCTGGCGGTGATAAGGAAAAGATTAAAGAAAGAATGCTGGAGATTGTAGAAAAGCGGGGCAAACATCATAACCCTGTCACCGGTTCAGGAGGAATGTTAATTGGCAAAGTTGCTGAAATAGGGCCAGCTCTAGCAGAACGAGATTTAGCTGTCGGAGATAAAATTGCAACTCTAGTCTCTCTCTCTTTAACTCCACTAAAAATAGATAAAATCAAGGAAATCAGGCCAGAAATTGACCAGGTGGATATAGAGGGTAAAGCCATCTTATTTGCCAGTGGCATTTATGCCAAATTACCAGAGGATATGTCAGAGACTCTTGCTCTAGCTGTTTTGGATGTGGCCGGGGCTGCTGCCCAGACTGCCAAATTAGTAAAGCCTGGAGATAAGGTCTTTATAATTGGAGCTGGAGGTAAATCAGGTATGCTCTGTCTTCATGAAGCTCGTAAGAGAGCCGGTGTCTCTGGTCAGGTGATTGGTATGGGTCATAGCGATGCCAGCACAGCCAGGATTACTGAGCTGGGTTTAGTTGATGATGTGATTCAAGCTGACGCCACTGAACCATTAGAGGTTTATGAACAGGTATATGATCTCACTGCAGGAAAAATGGCGGATATAGTCATAAACTGTGTCAATATAAATAATACCGAAATGACCTCTATTCTTACCTGTGCAGAAGGAGGTAAAATATACTTTTTCAGTATGGCCACCAGCTTTACCAAGGCGGCCTTAGGGGCTGAAGGAGTGGGGAAAGATGTCGAAATGTTGATTGGTAATGGCTATACTAAAGACCATGCTCAGATATCTCTAGAAATTCTGCGGGAAAATGATAAATTAAGAAAAATATTTGAAAAGCTTTATTAAAGATTAATTAATTAAAAAACCTGGTTTTCTCTGTATAATTATACAGGCCATTGATTTGTTTTTATTGGCCTGTATTTTTATTTTTTTAAGTATTTTATCTGTTATATTTTGGCTTTAAGTGGCTTAAAGGGAAGAATGATAGGTTGATAGGTATATTTGTGAATTTAATAATTTTTTGACGAATTAGACAAAATAATCTATAATAATAGACAAGAATATCTAAAAAAACATAAATAGGAGGTTAGTAAATGAAGAAAAAAGTACTTATTTTACTGCTGGTGCCAATTTTTGTCCTGGGTTTAAGTTTAAATGTGGGAGCTGAACCTCTACCGGAATTTGAGATGATGACCACTACAGAGGATTATGATCCCGTTAGATATGAGGCGGCCTTTATGATCCAAGAGAATTTAGAAGAATTAGGGATTATGGTTGATGTTCAGCCCACAGAATTTAGTACCCTGATTGAAACCTTTTATGATGAGCAGGACTTTGAAATTACCATTTCTGGCTGGTCAGGTAGAATCGATAGGCTGGATCCCCAGCATTTCCTGGGCACTCTCCATTCCGGTCAGACTGATTTAAGCGGAAACAACCCCGGAGGCTATGAAAACGATAGGGTAGATGAGCTCTTTGAAGCACAGGAGAGAGAATTTGATCCTGAAACCCGTCAGGAATATGTCTTTGAGATTCAGGATATAGCTGTATCAGAACAACCTAAAAATGTTCTTTTCTATCGTGATGAAGTTCCTGCTTATAACCAGGAGACATTTACTGGTTTTGAGCCCATGGCAGGAGAGGGTATCTATACAGAATGGTTGCCCTTTGATGCCGAACCTTTAACCGATGATTTGACTTTAACTATTGGTACAAGCCAGGAACCTGATAACATAAACCCTCTGGATTCCACCACTGTCTGGGGCTGGAAATTCATGAGAATGTACTATGATAAATTAGTCCGTTTAACCCCCGATGTAGAACCAGAACCCTGGGCTGCCGAGTCAGTAGAAAATATAGACGATCATACCATTGAGGTTGTACTTCGCGATGATATGTACTTCCATGATGGAGAACCTGTAACTGTGGAAGATGTTAAATTTAGCTATGATTATTATGTAGAGCAGGATTTTGCTTATTTCCGTCCCTTCTACGAGCCATTAGATTATGTAGAAATTGTCGATGATAATACTCTTCACTTTGTCTTGGAAGAGCCTGTTGGTAATTTCATTGATGTTACAATGAGCCAGATTCCTATCTTACCCCAGCATGAATGGGAGGATATTGAAGTTGCCGATGATTTAGGCCCTGATGAGATTCCAACAGTAGCCAGTGGGCCAATGCAATTTGAAGAGTTTGAATCTGGTGAATTTAAAAGCCTTTCCCGCTATGATGATCACTTTGCTGCTGATGATGTAGATATTGAAGGCATTGATTTTATCATCTATGCCGATGCAGAAGGTGTCTTTACTGGGCTAATAACTGAAGAAGTAGATATGAATGCCTGGAGATTGGAACCAGGACACATCGATCTGGCTGAAGAAGAGGAGCATCTACAATTAGTTGAAGTGCCTGACTTTGGCTATTACCACATGACCTATAATCTGAGAGTAGAACCCTTTGATGATGTGGATTTCCGCAGAGCTATAGCTCATGCAGTCGATAAGGATACCATCATTGAAGTTCTCTTAGATGGTCTTGGTGAACCGGGCAATTCCGTCATAGCTCCTGCTAATCCTGCCTGGCATAATCCCAATGTGGAAGACTTTGACTTTGATTTAGATTTAGCCAGGGAAAAATTAGAAGAAGCAGGATATTATATGGAAGATGGCCGTCTTCACTTTCCCGAAGAATGATAACAGCCTAAAAAATTAGTCAGCTTATGGCAGGCTAATCTGCCCATAAAAATCAAAATGGGGGAGAGCATCTCTCCCCCATTTTTCTTATGTGATTTTCTTTGTAAATGTTTAATAACAGAGTTCGCAAATTTATCTTTGAGGTGAAATCTGATGAATCAGAAAGGCTATCTCCTAAAACGTATTTTGCAGATGATTTTTTCTTACTTAATAATCTTAACTTTGTTATTTTTCCTTTTTCGGATAGCCCTGCCCGATCCCACGGCAGCACTGGTTGTAGAGGGGTTATCAGAAGAAGAAAGACAATTAGTTCAAGCACGCTTTGGCCTGGATCAACCTCTCTGGAGACAATATATTACTTATTTAGTTAATTTTTTTCAGGGTGAGTTAGGTATCTCCTTCCATTATCGAGGGCCGGTATTTCCCATCTTAGTTGATAGACTCTATAATACCTTAGCTTTAATGATTCCGGCAATCATTGTATCTTATGTTATTGGGCCTCTGCTGGGAGTTTTATTATCCTGGAAGCGGGGAAGTAGTACAGAGTTTACTGGAATAGTCAGTGGACTGATTATGAGGTCAGCCCCCCTCTTTTGGACCGGGATGATTTTTGTGATGATCTTTGGAATTTGGCTGGGGATTTTCCCCACCAGTGGCATGAGGACGATGCCCTATGAAGCTGCTCACTTTTTTGATAAGATATTTACTTTAGATTTTCTCTGGCATCTCATCTTACCGATGTTAACGGTGGCCATATATTACCTGGGTCTACCGATGCTGATTATGCGTAATACTATGCTGGAAGTGATGGGAGAGGATTTTATTGAACTCTGTCGTGCTAAGGGCCTTAGTGAAAGAAAGATTATGTATCACCATGTAGCCCGTAATGCTCTATTACCAGTGGTTACTCAGGCAGCAGTGACAGTGGGTTTAGCTGTTGGTGGTCAGGTGGTAGTTGAGGTAGTCTTTTCCTGGCCAGGATTGGGTCGGGAGATTGTCCAGGCTATTCAGACCAGCGATTTCCCTCTAGCTCAGGGTGCCTTTATGATGATGTCCGGGGTGGTGCTGGTGATGAATTTCGCCGCCGATATGATATATTCTTATCTTGATCCCAGGGTTGGCCAGGGAGGAGGTAAATAATGGAGAACCAGAGAGAAAAAGAAAATGGTTCCTTTAAATCTCGCATAGCTTATTTAAAGCCATATATTGCCTCATTGTTGGAACCAGCAAAAATTATCTGGCAGGATCCCTTAGGCAGAGCAGGGAGTATTATTTTTTTAGTGATTTGTTTTATAGCTCTCTTTGCTCCCTGGCTTGCAACCCATAATCCCAATGAGATGAATCAAAGAATAGAGGGTAGTGTAATTAGTTTTAATGAAGATAAAGAATGGAAAGATTATGAGATTATTGGTGATGACCCTATAAATGATATGTCCAGCGATGAAAACACGGTAGTAGCAGTAACAGAGGAGAATCAGGTTATAATAGCTCAGGATGATCGCTGGGAAGAGGAGGAAATTGACCCTGAAATTGAATTGCTGGCTGTTACTATTTTTGATGATCAGATCATAGCTGCCGGTAGATCAGGTCAGATTGCAATCAGAGATAATGACTCCTGGGAATATGAAACAATACCCACCGAAGTCGATATTAATGCTCTAGCCTCTTCACAAGATAATTCAGAAGTTTTAGCTGTAGGGGATGAAGGTTCTGTTTTTCTGTACAGCGATGCTGATTGGGAAGAGCTAGAAAGCGAAGAAAACCAGGACCTTAATGCTGTTGACTTCTCTCCTGCTGGAGATGCTATAATCGTCGGTAATCAGGGAACGATTATGCATTATGAAGCAAAAGAAATTACTGACCCGGAATATGAGGCCTTTGGTGAGGAAACCTTCCGAGATTTATATGATGTTGATTATTCTTTAGCTGAAAAAGCTTTTGCTGTAGGGGAGCGAGGAACAATCATGGGCTTTAGTGGTGAGGCCTGGTATAGCACCTCAGGCGATACTTCTCGGGAACTTAGAGGAGTAACAGTTTTAGCTGAAAACAATGCCCTTGCGGCTGGTTATCACGGAGTAATCCAGCATTTTGATGGAGAAGAATGGTATTCTTTAGATAGAATCACCACTAGAGGTTATAGAGGAATAGATTTTTTTGAAAATCAGGGCTTTGTTTATGGAGTAGACCCTTATATAAACGAATTGGCCCCGCCAAGTACCGAACATTTCTTTGGTACTAACCATTTAGGCAGAGATATTTGGAGCCAGGTGGTTTATGGTTCGCGAACTGCATTATTGGTGGGTATACTGGCAGCTTTGATGGTAAACGGTATCGGTTTTACAGTCGGTTTAGTATCTGGCTATTATGGTGGAAAAGTTGATAACCTGCTGATGAGAATTGTCGATATCATGTATGGAATGCCTTTAGAACCCTTTGCCATCGTTTTGGTATTAATTTTTGGGCCCAGCCTCTGGATAATAATTTTAGCCATAGGTCTTCTCACCTGGAGAACCAATGCTAGAGTGATAAGAAGCCAGGTCTTATCTCTGGCTAAAAGACCCTTCGTGAAAGCAGCAAGAGTAGCAGGAGCAAGCAATTTGAGAATCATGCTAGTCCATATATCGCCCAATGTATTGCCGCTGGCTTTTTTACAGTTGGCAGTAGCGATGGGCTATGCTATAACTGCAGAAGCTACTCTAAGCTTTTTAGGTTTGGGACCTCCGCGGGTCTATAGTTGGGGTACCATATTACATGCTGCTCGACTCTCCGGGGCCTGGCGTGTTGCCTGGTGGTGGGTTATTCCTCCAGGTATATTCATCTCTGCCACTGTTGTTTCAGTGTTTTTAATATCTCGTTCTGTTGAAGTTATGACAAATCCTCGTTTGAGAGGAGGCAATGATAGTGCTCCTGAACCTGAAGAATCTGAAGACGTATTACCGCATGGACAATAGAAATATAAAAGCTGTAGATGGAGTTTCATTGAAACTAAAACAGGGGGAAAACCTTGGACTGGTAGGGGAAAGTGGTTGTGGAAAAACCACTCTCTCAAAATCAATAAATAGAATATTGCCGGATAATGGCGGAATTGTTGCTGGAGAAATTCTTTTTAAAGGTCAGGATATTGCCAGCATGCCAGAAAAGAAATTGAATAATATACGCTGGCGTGATATTGCTATGGTAACTCAAAGCGCCATGAATGCCCTCAATCCAGTCTATAAAATAGGTGACCAGATGGTGGAGGCTTTTCAAACCCATATAGATATAGAAAAAAAAGAAGCTCTTAATAGATCAGCCCATCTTTTTTCTCTCCTGGGTTTAGAGGAGAGCCGCCTGCAGGATTATCCTCATCAACTTTCTGGAGGCATGAAGCAAAGAGTGGTAATTGCCATGGCCATGGCTTTAGAGCCGGCTTTGATTATTGCCGATGAACCTACCACTGCCTTGGATGTGGTGGTGCAGGATGGAATTTTGAGACAGTTTGTTGACCTGCAAAAAAGAATTGACTCATCAATGGTCCTGGTGACCCATGATATTTCAGTTGTAGCTGAAATATGTCAAAGAGTGGCGGTTATGTATGCGGGCCATATAATGGAAGTTGGTAGTGCAAAGGAGATATTCAAGGAATCTTACCACCCCTACACTTTAGGTTTAATTAATGCCTTCCCCACTTTAGAAGCAGCAGGGGAAGAGCTGATTGCAATACCTGGTTCACCGCCTGATTTAGGTAAAGACCTGGTGGGTTGTAGGTTTAGAGCCAGGTGTCCCTTTGCTCAGGATAAATGCCAGCAATTACCAGAAAAACAGGAAATATCTCCCAGGCATTTTGTGCGCTGTCATTTTCCTGATAAAGTGAATTATTTTAGAAAAGAGGCCCGAAAACCAGAAACCTGGCAGCAGGAGAGGGAAAAGGCAGCCCAACAAAGTGTTGCTCGGTCCAAAGGGCAGGAACCCCCTGTACTAGAAGTTGACCAGGCGAGAAAGGTTTTTAATTTAAAAAGCAAGGGAATATTTAATAGAGAACAAAGAAAATTAAAGGCTGTTGATGGAGTTAGCTTTTCTATCAAGGAAAAAGAAATACTGGGATTCGCCGGTGAGAGTGGTTCTGGAAAGAGCACCCTGGGAGAACTGGTAGCTCGCCTGCAGGAGATTACCGAGGGCAAGATTCTTTATTTGGGTGAAGATATTTCCAGCTTTAATAAAAAAGAGATTAAACAGTTTAGAAAAAATCTGCAGGTAGTCTTCCAGGACCCCTATGAAACACTCAATCCGAGATTTACAGTCTTACAGACAGTCATGGAGCCCTTGAAAATCCATGATATTGGAGAAGACTTTTTTGCCAGACTGGAACTGGTAAAGGAGGCCTTATCTTTAGCTGAATTACGGCCGCCAGAAGATTTTTTAGAGCGTTTTCCCCATCAATTATCGGGCGGTCAGCGCCAGCGGGTAGCTTTAGCCCGGGCCATTGTTGTAAAACCGGACTTTATAATTGCTGATGAACCGGTATCTATGCTCGATGTGTCAATAAGAGCAGGAATATTAAATCTTCTAAAAAGGCTCCGAGATGAAATGGGTGTTTCCATTATTTATATCTCCCATGACCTGGCCACCATCAGATATATCTGTGATAGAACGGCTATTTTATATCTTGGCAGGATCATGGAGATAGGTGAAACAGAAGAGTTAATAAATAATCCTCAGCATCCCTATACCAAAATGTTATTAAAGGCGGTGCCGGTCTCTGATCCCGAGAGAAAAAGAGAGAGAGTCGATCCGCGGGGGGAAATTCCTGACCCCATAGAACTACCCAATGGCTGTCGTTTCCACCCTCGTTGCCCCGAAGCCCTGTCAAACTGTGGCTTTGAAGGTAAAGACATTAAAAAATTAATAATCAGGGAGCAGACCAGACCAGATTATCCTGACTGCTCTCCAGAACTGGAAGAAATAGCTGAAATATCAATTGCAGGTTATAATATTAGCTTAAAAATGAAGACAAACTTCTCTGCTGAGAAAAAGAAGCAGTTTTGGACTAAATTAGAAGAGTTAATGGAGAACTGGAATGAAAATATGATAGCCGCTATAGAAGAAAAGTCCTGGCAGGAAAACAAATTAACAATAAAATTTCCCGCCCGAAAAGAGCCCGAATTAGAATTAAGTGAAACAGATACCAGGGCAGCCTGTTTTTTACATTCCTCTTCACAGTCCTCATAGTGAAAATTAAATAATCTGTTATTATCTAACCAGTCTAGGCTTAAAAAAACCAGCAAGCTTAGGCTGGTTTTTTGAGCTTTTTGGAGCTTAAAGTTGTAATTTTTTGCAGATTAAGTTAAAATATTTGTAAGGGAATGTGAAAAAATATTTTATTCTTTTACTGGAATTTTCAGGAGGGTTATCAAGTGGGAGATAATAAAGAACTTAATATTGAAATATACACTCTGGAGTGGTGCCCCTATTGTCAAAAAGCAAAAAATTTTTTTAAAAGCAAAGGTTTTAGCTACCAGGAGTATGATATTGGTGAAAAAGAGATTAAAGAAGAGATGAAGGAGAGGACTGAGGGCGCTCAGACAGTTCCTCAAATTTTCATCAATGATAGGCTTATTGGTGGTTATGATGATTTAATGGCCCAAAAGCATAGCGGTGAGTTATTTGAACTACCTGGTCTGGCGGCTCAGACTGAAATATATAATAAAAATTGGGATTTAATAATTATTGGTGCGGGACCTGCTGGATTAAATGCAGCTCTTTATGGAACCAGAAAAGGCCTGGATACAGTCGTCGTGGCTGAAGCCCTGGGCGGTCAGATGCTGGAGACTGGTGAGATAGATAATTATCTAGGTCTTCCAGGTGTAGAAGGGGCTGAAATGATGGAACTCTTTTGGGAGCATACTGATAAATATGATGTTGCCTTTGATCTAGGGGAAAAGATAACTTCTTTGGCAAAAACAGAAGAGGGTTTTATAGTTAAAGCTGCCAGTGGAGTTGAAATAGCAGGACGGGCAGTAATTGTTGCCAGCGGCACAACTAACAGAGAGCTAGATGTGCCAGGAGAAAATGATTTGAAGGGTAAGGGAGTTCATTATTGTGCCACCTGTGATGGTCATCTCTATGCCGGTGAAAAAGTTGCTATCATTGGAGGAGGTAATTCTGGTTTAGAAGCAGCACTGGATCTGACTAAATTAGACTGTCAGGTTGTCCTGGTTGAATATCTTGATCATCTAACAGGAGACCAGCTATTGGTTGATAATGTCAGAAATAATGAAAAAATAGAGGTATTCACCTCTCATGGGGTAGAGGAGATAAAGGGAAAAGACAAAGTAGATAAAGTTGTCTTAAGTCATGCTGAAAAAGACAGCAAAAAAGAACTTTCAGTAGAGGCTGTCTTTGTGGAAATTGGGCTGATTCCTAATACTGATTTCATCGAGGATAGGGTGGAATTAAATAAAATTGGTGAAATTGTAATCAATCAAAAAAATGAAACAAGTCTGCCCGGGCTCTGGGCTGCTGGAGATGTTAGCAATATTAAAGACAAGCAGGTGGTCATAGCTGCTGCAGAAGGGGCAAAGGCTGCCTTAAGGGTTAATGAATATCTCTGTTAATTCTTTAGCTTAAATAAGGAAGGATTATATTTAGCCAGGATAATGAAGAAAATTTATTTAAGATTCTACGGGGATTTGCAGGATTTTTTGCCAGAAAAATCTAACTTAGAGTGTTTTGCCCAAGATGGTGAAATATATCACTATACCTTTCGCGGTCGTCAGACAGCAAAGGATGTGATAGAATCTTTAGGAGTGCCTCACACAGAGGTAGATTTAATCTTGATTGATAGTGAGCCTAGGGATTTTACTTATCTATTACAGACTGATGATTTTATGAGTGTCTATCCCTTATTTAATAATATAGCTCTGGCCGACAAATATAGACTAATACCTAGAGTAACTGAGAAAATTAATTTTGTGCTGGATATTCATTTAGGGAAGTTAGCTTCTTACCTGCGCATGCTGGGTTTTGATACTTTATATAGCAATAAATATACTGACCCAGAATTGGCAGATATAAGCTCAAAGGAAAATAGGATGCTACTAACTAAAGATTTAGGGCTGCTGAAGAGAAAAAAAGTAAGGTTAGGCTATTATGTTAGAAAAGATAATCCCCGGGGGCAGTTGATTGAGGTGGTGAAGAGATTTTCTTTGCTGGAAAAGAGGACTTCTCCAGGCCGTTGTCCTGAATGTAATGCTTCCCTTAAAGAGATAGCCAAGGATAAAATTATTCACCGCTTAGAACCACTGACCAAAAAATATTACCAGGAATTTAGCCTCTGCCCCAAATGCGATAAAATTTATTGGCCAGGAAGCCATTACCAACATCTCAATAATTTATTGGGAAATTTACAAAAAAAAATAAATAATTGCTGATTAAAAAAAGGAATTTGCCAGTTTATATATAATTTAATGAGTACAGGCCAAAAATCATGATTAGTTTGTCCTCATAATAATTTAAGATAAATAACAAAGATATACCCTTATTTATCAGGCAAATGTCAAAATATTTTATCTATAAAGGCAATTATTACCATCAGGAAGTCCATAGCAGTTTAGAGCAGGAAAAATTTTAAATAAGGGGGGATTATTATAAGGCAAAAATAATTAAGTTTAAAGAAATATGAGGGCAACTGATTCCAAAAAAGAATTTAAAAAGGTAAATTGATTATCTTTCTTTTCTTCATTGATGCAAATATTGGGAGTGGTGAAGAAAAAATTTTGTGCAACTGATAATCATGATTAATTTAGTAAAAATTATGGGAGGGATATCAAATGGTAGATTTTGAAAAGTTAAGTAATAGTGTAATAAAAGGAAATAGAGAAGAAGTGGTGGAAATGACTCAGGCGGCAGTGGATGAAGGAGCAAAGCCGACTGAGATAATAAATCAGGGTTTAATAAATGGAATGAACGTAGTTGGTAAGAGATTTAAAGCTGGCGACATGTTTGTACCTGAAGTACTAATGTCAGCTAAAGCCATGAAGGGCGGAATGGAGATAGTACAGCCGCTTTTAGTTGAAGGAGAAATGGAAGAAGCAGGTAGAGTAGTATTGGGAACAGTAG
>PWEJ01000169.1 GCA_003553485.1 Halanaerobiaceae bacterium
CTTAATTTGATAGTTAGAAATTGATGGAAACCAACATAAAAAAGCAGGAATTTTTAGGTTGATAGAGAATTAATTTAATAGTCTAATAGTTTGAATTAAACAATTAAATTTTAAATTAGCTTTGCAAAATGAGACAAATTTGTTTACTTAATTAAATCATATAAAATGTTTTATAAAGAGGGTGTTAGTTAACACTAAATATATAAAAATCTAACTAGGGGGTATAATACTTATGATGAAAAAGCTTTTAGTAGTCACATTGTCACTTGCTCTAATCATGTTTTTTGGGGTTAGCAATGTTCAGGCCGACTATGAAGTTGAGTTAACCATTGCTGGTGGAGCAGTTGGTGAGGAGTATGAAACAACTGTTAAGGCAGCGGAAATGTACATGGAAGAAAATCCCGATGTCTATGTTGAGGTGATTGATACTCCTGATTCTGCTGATGAAAGAATGAGTTTATATCTTTCTTTCTTTGAAGCCCAAAGCCCAGAGGTTGATGTATATCAGATAGATGTCATCTGGCCTGGTGAGTTAGAAGATCACTTGCTGGATCTCAATGAATATGGAGCTCAGGATTATGTTGATGAGCATTTTGACCATATAATTGAGAACAATACCAATGTCGATGGAGAATTGGTGGTCATGCCCTGGTTTACTGATGCCGGGCTCCTCTATTACCGCCAGGATTTATTGGATGAATATGACCTGGATGTCCCAGAGACCTGGTCAGAACTGGAGGAATATGCAGGCATAATCATGGATGGAGAGAGAGAAGAAAACCCGGATTTTGAAGGTTTTGTCTGGCAGGGGGATGCCTATGAAGGTTTAACCTGTAACTTCTTAGAATGGATTGCTTCTAATAATGGAGGTTCAATAATATCTCCGGAAGGTGAAATAACTATACTCAATGATCAGGCTCAAGAGATGTTAGAGAAAGCTGCTGGCTGGGTAGGAGATATCTCTCCTGCTGGTGCTACAAACATGATGGAAGAAGATGCCCGGGCTATCTGGCATGATGGTAATGCTGCCTTTATGAGAAATTGGCCCTATGCTTATAGTTTAAGTATGGAAACTGACGCCTTTGACCCAGAGGATTTTGGTGTTGCTCCTTTACCCGCCGGGGAAGAGGGAGAACCTGCCGGTGCCTTAGGTGGCTGGAATTTAGGGGTCAGCGAGTACAGTGAACATCCTGAAGAGGCTGCAGATTTAGCCCTCTTTATGGCCAGTGAAGAAGTGCAAAAAATGAGAGCTACTGATGCATCTTTAAATCCAACTATTGATCATCTTTATGAAGACGAAGAAGTTCTAGAAGCCAATCCATTTTTTGAGGAATTATATGACGTTTTTGTATCTGCAGAACCACGTCCTTCTACAATAGCAGGAGATAACTATTCTGCAGTATCTTCCATTGTCTACTCTGAGGCTCATTCTGTATTGACTGGAGAACAGGACGCTTTAACAGCTTTAGAATATATGGAATTAGAAATTCAAGACTTAACTGGTTTTGAGTTAGGCCAACCATAATTTGGTTATAACTATTAAGTGAATTATAAGGGGGAGAGTTAAATCTCTAACTCTTCCCCTGATTTTTAAATTTTAATTATGCTAATCTTTTAGCTATTATTCAAATTAATTTCTTAAATTTTGATTTTACTAGTAATTGCTATTGACTAAGGGGGTTAATAAATGAATCTGAAAAAACGAGAGAGAAATTTAGCTTATAAGTTAATGGCCCCTGCCATGATAGTCCTTTTAATAGTGGCTTTATATCCCCTGGGGCATGTTTTTTATACCAGTTTTACTGACAGAGTTTTTGCTGGTGCCCGTGATGCTGAATTTGTTGGTTTAGAAAATTATCATCGATTACTGGCAATGACTGTTGAAGAATTACCACCGGTTATTGATGATGACACAGGTGAGCAGCAAATTGATGATGACACCGGTGAACCAGTCTATGAAAGACCTATTCGAGTTTTACCAAGAGATCCTCATGCATACCGAGAATTAACGACTTTTAGTTTGTTTGGCAATAGGTATGTGTTAGGGGCTCGTACTCCCAATTTCATTAGAGCTATAGGTAATACATTATACTTTACCATAGTATCTGTGTTTTTAGAGACAGTTTTAGGATTGATTATAGCTTTAGTAGTCAACAGTGAATTTAAAGGTCGAGGATTAATGAGAGCCACAATGCTAGTACCCTGGGCAGTTATTACTGTTGTATCAGCAAGAATGTGGGAATGGATGTTTGCTTCAACTAGAGCTGGGTTTTTTAACATGTTACTAGACCGTATGAGTCTAATAGATAGAGCAATTCCTTTCTTAACTTTTAGGCCCATGCAAATACCGGCTATGATAGCTATTGATGTTTGGAAAACAACACCCTTCATGGCTTTATTAATATTGGCCGGTCTCCAGATGATACCACAAGAATTATATGAAGCAGCTAGAGTAGATGGGGCCAGTAAAATACGAAGGTTTTTCTCAATAACTTTACCTTTATTAAAACCCTCCATAGCAGTGGCTCTGGTCTTTAGAACTTTAGACGCTTTGCGGGTCTTTGACTTATTTCAGGTGCTCCTGTCAAGATCTCGATATTCAATGGCTAGTTTCAACTACTACGAACTAGTGGCTAATAGAAATATGGGTTTATCGTCGGCAACAGGTGTTATTATCTTTATAATTATTTTCATTTTTGCCATAATGTATATGCAGATGCTGGGGGTGGAAGATTAAAATGGTTAACTTTAACGAAAGACCGCTTAAATCTGCTCTATTCTTATTAATGCTGGCTGTTATAATTGTCTACTTACTATTTCCTTTTTACTGGGCAATTAATTCTTCTTTAAAATCAGAGTCACAATTATTTATGACCCCAGCTACTATGATTCCTCGTGATCCAGTAACTTTAGAGTTTAGGCCCTATTTTGATAATTATATTCACATCTTTCAGTCGGGGCAGTTTGTTAGAGGATTAAGGAATAGTGTTATAGTAGCTACTTTAGCAACTTTATTAGCTTTGAGTGTTGGTACTTTTGCTGCCTTTGCTTTAGGTAAATTGCGTTTCCGAGGGAAAACAGCGTCTCTCTACGTGATTTTAGCCATGACAATGTTTCCCCAGGTTACAATTCTGGCCGGCCTATATGCCATAATCACCAGGTTACCACTGGGAACTGTCCCAGGAATGATCTTTTCTTATTTAATTTTCACTCTGCCCTTTACCACCTGGGTTATGACTTCATTCTTTAAAGATCTGCCAATAGAAATTATGCAATCAGCTCAGGTAGATGGGGCGACTCCCTTCCAGACCTTTTATAAGATTTTATTACCCTTAACAGCTCCGGCTTTGGTTACTTGTGGTCTCCTTGCTTTTATCCAGGCCTGGAATGAATATATCTTTGCTTTAACCTTTACATCCATCGATCCAGGAGCTAGAACTGTCCCGGTTGCTATTGCTCTCTTTACTGGGGAAGCCGCCATGCAGGAACCCATGGGTGAAACATTGGCAGCAGCAGTAGTTGTAACAATTCCGGTGGTTCTTTTAGTGTTGATATTCCAAAACCGCATTGTGGAAGGCCTGACAGCTGGCGCAGTAAAGGGTTAATCAATGACTTTCATTAGCATAATTCAATATAAATAAGATTATTGGGACTTCACTTTTATCTAAGTAGTGGTGAAGTCCCTTTTACTTATTAAATAAATTGGAAAAATCAATTAAAGAATGTTAAGATAGGAGAAAGTAATGAGGAAGGTGAATATTTTGGTTGACTTTGTCGATGAAGTTGAAAGAAGAGGTACTTTTTCAGTAAAATGGGATAAAAGAGCAGAGGTCTTTCCCAATTCCAAAGTTACTCCCCTGTGGGTGGCCGATGCTGATTGGCCTACTGCACCAGCTATTATCTCAGCTTTACAGCGCCGAGTGGAACATGGAGTATTTGGTTATACCTTTGCTGGAGACAGACATTATCAGGCCATTATTGATTGGTATAATAAAAGATATGATTATGAGATAAAAAAAGAATGGCTGGTTTTTTTAAATGGTGTTATGCCGGGAATAAATTTACTTTTAAGAAGTCTGCGTAGCCAGGCCAAGTCCTGTTTATTACAACCTCCAGTTTATTTTCCTTTTTCTAAAGCGATTAGAAATAGTGGTTTAGAAAAAGTTGAAAATCCCCTGACATTTGAAGAAGAACTATACTATGAAATTGACTGGAAGGATTTAAAGAGAAAAATTGAAGCCAAAAATCCAGCATATCTACTATTTTGTTATCCCCATAATCCAGTTGGTAGGGTGTGGCAGGATGATGAGTTGCTAAAATTGTTAAGAATATGCGCAGCAAAAGATATTTTAATTATCTCTGATGAAATTCATGCTGACTTTACTTATCAACAAAAGTTTAAACCCCTGACCATGATTGCAGCAGAAAACTTAAATAAAAGAGAAAGACCTGATGTGATCTCGCTTAATTCTCCTAGCAAAAGTTTTAATATTGCTGGTTTGCATATTGCCTATGCTATAATTCCTGAAACAAGATTGCGGAAAAAATTTCAGAGGGCCTTATCAGGTATTATCCCTGGACCTAATCCGCTGGCCCTGTCAGCTCTGGTTGCTGCTTATACAGAGGGGGAAGAATGGTTGGATAATCAACTGGAATATCTAGAGGCTAATATCAGCTTGGTCCAGGATTATTTGCAACAGCTTCCAAACCTTAAATTTACCAAACCTGAAGGGACTTACCTGATGTGGCTGGATTTTTCTGAGATAGGTCTAGGAAATAAAAAAATTGCTAATAAATTGTATCAGGAAGCTGAGGTTGGTCTACAACCTGGTAAGTGGTTTGGAACAGGAGGAGAAAATTTTTATCGATTAAATTTAGCTACCAAGAGAGAAAGATTGGAGATGTCACTGCAAAGATTAATTGAAGTTATTAACTAGGCTAGAGGTGGATTAAGTGGAAGCAAAAAACACAGAAAAAACTGCAGTTATAGGATGTGGCCCCGCCGGGATGATGGCAGCGCTGCAGGCAGCAAAGAGAAATAAGCAGGTGTTAATTTTAGAAAAAGAAAAGAGACCGGCGAAAAAGCTTTTATTAACTGGTGATGGTAGATGTAATTTAACCTCCACTCTCCGTCCTCAGGAGATGATAGATGAAATATTTAGAGGGCAACAATTTCTATATAGTGCTATCTTTCAATTTCCTCCTCAGGCTACCAGAGATTTTTTTGAAAAGTTAGGAGTTAAGCTAAAAGAGGAACGGGGAAGAAGAATATATCCAGCCAGTAACAGAGCAGCTGAGATAAAAAATAAGCTTATAGAGGAACTTAACAATCAGGGAGTAAGAATAAAATTAGCTACTGAGGTGGAAAAAATTCTTACCAGTGCTAATACAGTAACTGCTATTAAATTAAAGGGAGGTAAAAAAATAGCTGTTAGCAGTGTAATATTAGCTACTGGAGGTATAAGCTATCCTGAAACAGGTTCTGATGGCTCAGGTTATCGCTTAGCTGAGGATTTAGGACACAAGATAAAAAAGCCTGAACTGGCCTTGGTACCTCTGAAAGTGGAGAATGATTGGACTTCACTGGCGGCAGGGTTAAAGCTTAAAAATGTTATGGTTAAGCTTTTCTGGCAGGAGGATTTGGTAAAAGAAAGTTTTGGAGAGGTAATCATAAGCAAAAATAAACTCACTGGCTCAGCGATATTAATAATTAGTTGTCACCTACAGGAATTTAAACTAGAAAATTATAAGTTGGCTATTGATTTAAAACCGGGTTTAGGAAAGGAAAAATTGGAAAGGAGAATTCAGGGGGATTTAGACAAATACAGCAATAAATACTTTAAAAATGCGCTAAAGGATTTGCTGCCAGCAAAATTAAGGCCGGTAATTGTAAAGCTGTCAAGAATACCTGCTGACAAAGTATGCCATCAAATAACTGGTAGAGAAAGATCTGAGCTGGTAAAATTGCTTAAAAATTTACCAGTAAAAGTCACAGGTAAAGGAGGAGTTAAAGAAGCAATAATAACTTCAGGAGGACTAGCTTTAGAAGAAGTAGAACCAGCCACCATGGCCTCCAAAAAAATTGCAGGCTTATATTTTGCCGGGGAGATCTTAGAACCGGCTGCCTATACCGGGGGTCATAACCTGCAGATCGCTTTTTCAACAGGTTATTTAGCTGGTTTAAACTGTTAACTATTTTAAACTAATGAAAAGCTTGTCAATATCATAATATCATAAAATCATAAACCGCAGACCTAAGTCTGCGGCTTAATATCTCTATTAATTTTTGTTAAACTTAAGTTATAATTTGCCCGGAGTCACTTTCCTCAATGGTGGCAGAAATAACTTCATTAACTTCTTTCATTACTTCATTAAAATCCTGCTGAGCCTGGATGAATTCTTTGATTATATTGTTATTCTGCATTTTAGCCTGCAGATTTTGAATTTTTCTCTGCTGGTCTTGATCGATTGATTTACCATTGCGCTGTGCCATCTGAACTCTTTTTTGAGCAGACTCGAAATCCTCAATCAAATCACTGGCTTCATCATCATTCATGACTTTTTGCTCAGCAAGTTTCATTTCTTTAAACTCATTGGATTCTACAATTTCATTAGCAAGTTCTTCTGCTTTTTCTTTAATTGCCATTTTTTCACCTCACTCATTTTAGGCTGACTACATGTTATCATTTAATGTTGCAAGTGTCAACTTTCTTAACCAATAATAGATATCATAATATAAAATATTGCCTAAGCTATTATCACTTGCAAAAAATTTATTAGAAAACCTCTTTAAATAATTATCAAATAACTATATAATAATAAATGATATTAGAAAGATAATGTCTTTTTATTGGGGATGGAAAGGAGAAATATGCAGAAAGATACTTGTCAGGAACAGATTTTTAATAATTATATACAGCAAATAGATAATTATTTCAGAAAAAATGAAACAAAGACCAATAATTTTCAGATAGGTCTAGAGGTAGAACATTTTTTGGTGAAAAAATCCGATTTAACTTCAGTGACCTTTCCAGAAGAAAAAGGTATTGCTGACATATTTGAGCTTTTAACTGAAAAGGGTTGGCAGGTATGTGAGTGGGCCGATGATAGAATCTTATGCCTGGCTAAAGGAGAAGATGAGCTTAATTTAGAACCTGGAGGACAGGTTGAGTTTAGTTTTGGTCCTAAAAATAGCATTGCAGGAATAAAAGAGGCCTATATAAAGATTTATCGCGACTTGTTGCCGATTTTAGATGAGTTTGATTATACTCTCTTACATCTTGGTTATCATCCCAAGAGCAAAATTTCTGATTTACCCCTTTTACCTAAATCTAGATATTCTCAAATGTATCACCACTTTAAATCACGGGGCAAATATGCTCATCACATGATGAAGGGAACAGCTTCAACTCAGATTAGTATTGATTATATAAATGAAAAAGATTTTCATAAAAAATTCAAAGTAGCAAATTGGTTAAGTCCTATTTTATATGCTCTGTTAGATAATTCTCCTATTTTTGAAGGGGAAATTGCTAATAATTGGGTTTTGCGTTATCAAATTTGGAGTCGCTGTGATGATGACCGCTGTGGTATAATCAAAGATACTTTTGAATATAAAAATTATAGCTATCAAGATTATGCCCGTTATATATTGAATTTGCCAGCAATATATGACCCCCAAAAACCCGATAAATATTTAGGAGAAATGACTTTTGCAGATTTATTTAAGCAAAAAAACAAAGAAGAACTAAGCCAGGAAGACCTTGAACATATCTTATCCTTTGCCTTTAACGATGTCAGAGCGAAAAAATATCTAGAAATTAGAATGGCTGACTCAATACCTTATCCTCTATTCTTTGGTTATTTAGCCCTTATTAAAGGTATTTTTTATAAAAAAGAAAA
>PWEJ01000081.1 GCA_003553485.1 Halanaerobiaceae bacterium
GTTCAAAAAGGGGGAGCGGAAAGAGAGAGATTAAATAGTCAAATAAAAAAACTTACCAGGCTGACCAATGGACCTGGTAAGTTAACGGAAGCCCTGGCTATTGACTGCAGCTGGAACGGTTATGATTTAACTGATGGAAAGGAACTTTATCTTTTACCAGGAGGACTTAAACCTGAAGAAGAAATCTGTCAGGGAAAAAGGATTAATATAGATTATGCGGAAGAATATAAAGAGAAACCCTGGCGGTATTATATAAAATCCAATGCCTTTGTTTCCTGCTAGGAATCTACAAAAACAATAGTTGTAGAAGCAAATATAGAGCCCAGGAACAGTTAAGGAACAGGACCGGAAATCCAGTCAACTGCTGGACAAACTAATTTTTAACGAGGTGACTTCAATGAAAGATTATTTTAAGCTCCATGAATGGAAGATTATCGAGGAAGGTTTTGACCCTCAGGAAAATAGAATGGTAGAAAGCATCATGAGTTTAGGAAATGGCCATATGGGAATGCGAGGTAATTTTGCCGAGCAGTACAGCGGAGATAGCCTGCAGGGCACCTACATTGCCGGGGTCTATTATCCCGATAAAACTGTGGTAGGCTGGTGGAAGGTTGGCTATCCTGAATATTATGCCAAGGTTCCTAATGCCACCAACTTCATCGGTATTGACGTGGAGATTAATGGCGAGCCCCTGGATCTGGCTCACTGGCAGGTTAATGAATTTCGCCGGGAACTTGATATGAAGGAAGGTTACCTGTTTAGAAGCTTTGTAGCAGAGAATGAAGAGGGGCTAAAAATAAGAGTTAAGAGCCGTCGCTTTCTCAGTATGGCTTGCCGGGAGGTAGGGGCTTTACAGTATACTATTGAACCGGTAAATAGAGATATTGAACTGCAGTTAACACCCTATCTTGATGGAACGATTACCAATGAAGATGCCAACTACGACGAAATTTTCTGGGAGGCTATGGAAGCGGAAGCTGACGCTTCACCCCGGAAAAATTGTGGTCAGGGATTTTTAAAGATCAAGACTCGCAAATCACACTTTCAAGTGGCAACAGCGATGGAGTATGAGCTTTCCATACCAGCTACCACTCTAACCAGTCAGTGTGAGCAAAAATATGTCAGCAACCAGCTGAGCCTGTCTCTGACTGCTGGAGAGGAAGTCACCCTGAATAAATACATGGCAGTGACCACCAGCAGAGATTATGAAGGAGAGGAGATTGATCGGCAGGCTAAAAAGAAGGCTGTCGAGGCAAAAGAGTCAGGCTGGCAGCAGCTTTTCCAGCAACATGCTGCAGCCTGGGAGCAGATCTGGCAGGAAGGTGATATTGAGATTGAAGGTGATGTGGCTGCCCAGCAGGGTATTCGCTATAATATTTTCCAGCTCAATCAGACCTATACCGGCCATGACCCCCGGCTTAATATAGGGCCTAAAGGTTTTACCGGGGAGAAGTATGGCGGAGCCACTTACTGGGATACTGAGGCCTATTGTCTGCCCTTTTATCTCAACACCAGGGATAATGAGATAGCCCGCAATCTACTTCTTTATCGCTACCGCCACCTGGAAAAAGCCAGAGAAAATGCTGCTAAATTAGGCCTGGAAGGGGCTCTTTATCCCATGGTGACCATGAATGGCGAAGAATGCCATAATGAGTGGGAGATAACCTTTGAGGAGATCCATCGGAATGCGGCCATAGTTTATGCCATTTATAATTATATCAAGCATACCGGGGAGAAAGACTATCTGGCTGAATATGGTATGGAAGTTATTGCTGAGATAGCTCGTTTTTGGGAGGATAGAGCCCACTTTAATCCCCGCCGAAATAAATATATGATTCTTGGCGTCACAGGGCCCAATGAATATGAAAACAATGTTCATAACAACTGGTATACCAATAGAATGGCTGTCTGGTGCCTGGAATATGCCCTGGAGACCATCGAATATCTCAAGGAAGAAAAACCTGCAGTTATGCAGGAGCTCTGGAACGAGCTAGGTCTTTCAGCCGGTGAGCTGGAAAAATGGCGGGATATGATAGATAAAATGTATTATCCCTATGCAGAAGAATTTGAGGTCTTTGAGCAGCAGGATGGCTATCTGGATAAGAAACTTTTAACTGTAGAGGATATTCCAGCCGAGGACCTTCCCCTGCATCAGAACTGGTCCTGGGACCGCATTTTAAGGTCCTGCTTTGTTAAGCAGGCTGATGTTTTACAGGGACTTTATTTTTTAAGCGACCAGTATGACATCTCCACCAAAAAATTAAACTTCGACTTTTATGAACCACGCACTGTCCATGAATCTTCTCTCTCTCCCTGTATTCACAGCATTATTGCTGCTGAAATAGGGTATGAGGAGAAGGCCTATGAACTTTATCTCAGGACAGCTCGCCTGGATTTAGAAAATGTCAACAATGATACCGAAGATGGTTTGCATATTACCAGTATGGCCGGCACCTGGATGGCGATAGTGGAAGGCTTTGCCGGGATGAAGGTCATGGAAAAAGAGGAAGAGGAAAATATTCTCTCCTTTGACCCCTTTATTCCAGAGCAATGGGAGAGCTACAGCTTTAAAATCAACTATCGAGGCCGGCAGTTAAAAATTGAAGTTACCAGTGAAGAGAGCACTATTACGAGAGAAGAGGGCGAACCATTACAGATAATTTTTGCAGGAGAAAAAAGTGAGGTCTAACCAGGCAGGAGGTGCAAATTCTTGTTAAGCGACAAAAGCAAACTCTTTCTCCAGGGCTTTCCGCTGGGCCTGGCCAATACCCTGCCTGGAATCAGCGGCGGTACCGTAGCCATAATTCTTTATATCTATGAGCCGCTGTTGAGGGCCTTAAAAAAAGTGAATTTAAAATTTCTTTTACCTCTGGGACTGGGGGCAGCAGCAGGAGCCCTGCTGGGAGCTCTGGTAATAGATAGAATTATTGAATTTTATCCCGGGCCGGTGATGGCTCTTCTAGCAGGGATGATATTAGCTTCCCTGCGGGTAACACTAAAGGAGGCCGGTGGTTTAGAGCCCCAGAAGGAATCAAAGGATCTGGCCAATTATATTTTGCTGGTCTTAGGACTGCTGTTAGCTTTACTTATATCCGGGGAAGCTACTTCTGTCGCTGCTTCAGCCAGTCACCTCCGTATATTTTTGGGAGGTCTATTGGGCAGTGCCACTATGATTCTTCCCGGCATCAGCGGAGGAACGGTGCTGGTAATTATGGGGGCCTATCGGCCGGTAATATCAGCGATAGCTACCATTGACCTGGTGCCGTTATTTTTCTTCGGCCTGGGGTTGGTTACTGGTTTGATTATTTTCGCCTGGCTCTTAAGCTGGTTACTGCAAAGTTATCGCCGCAGCATCATGTATTTCTTAAGTGGATTAATATTGGGCTCACTGCGGGGAGTTACTCCCCCGGCCCCGGGAGCTCCAGAAATAACCTTTTTTCTGCTGGGTTTTCTTTTTGTCTGGCTTATAACCTGGCAGACTGCCAGAAAAAGCACATGAACAGGTCAGTAAAAATTTAACATATTTGAATTATCGGAGGGATGAACTTGCAGTTAATAAATCTTTTCTTAGCTTTTTTCCGGGTAGGACTTTTTAGTATCGGCGGAGGGTATGTTCTTTATCCATTAATAGAAACCGAGGTGGTGGAGAATTACGGCTGGTTTACCGCCGAGCAATTTCCTGAATATGTCGGTCTCCTGCAGGGCATACCAGGGGCTATTTCAATAAAATTTGCTACTCTGACTGGTTACCGGGTAAGTGGAATTCCAGGAGCTTTAGTGGCTAATTTTGCTGTAATTTTGCCCCCGGCTTTATTTATTGTGGTTTTAATTGGACTCTTATCCAGACTGCAGGGAATGGATTTTTTTGCCGCTTTTCTCCGGGGAATTTCCTTTGCCACCATCGGTCTGATAATTTATTTTGCCTACAGTATGGTCTTTTCCCTGAGCTGGCAGCTTTCAGGAGTATTTCTAGCAGGAGTAGTATTTTTATTGCTGATAATCACTGGGATTCATCCCGGCTTGATATTGGTGGGAGCAGGGATAGTCGGGGCCTTTATTCTATAATTTTATTTTATTGCTGTTGAGAGAATCATTATGCCGGACAACTCTGGCTATGACTGACTATTTTTGTCAGAGTTTAATTTAAATGATATAATATGAAAAACAATGAAAAAGTTAAAGCTATCCAGCTTTAAAGGGGAGTGATATCTTTGAGAATAATTGTTATTGGTGGTGTTGCAGCTGGAACCAGTGCTGCTGCTAAAGCTCGACGGGAAAACCCGGAAGCCGAGATTATCTTGTTGGAAAAAAGCAGGAATATATCCTATGCTGGTTGTGGGCTGCCCTATTATATCTCCAATCTTATTGAGCAGCGGAGTAGCCTGATCTCCTTTACACCAGAGGAGTTTGCCCAAAAATATGAGGTGGAAGTGAAGACCCTGCATGAGGTGACAGCGATAAGTCCGGAAGATAAAGTTATCTCTTATCAGAACCTGACAGCAGATAAGAGTTATCGTCAGAAATATGATAGCCTGGTAATTGCCACCGGGGCTAAACCGATGATGCCCCCCATTCCCGGAAGTAATTTAGACCGAGTTTTAACTTTAAGGACTATCCAGGATGGTGAGAAAATTAAAAGACTTGTCGGTCATGAGTCTCTTAATGATATTGTAATCATTGGAGGAGGCTATATCGGTCTGGAGATGGCGGAAGCCTTCAAAGAATTAGGTAAAAATGTGGCCTTAGTGGAGATGCAGGATAACGTCATGCCCTTAGTTAATCAGGAGCTGGCGGAGAAGATTGAAAAGCATCTGCAGGAGAAGGAAATTGACCTTTATACCGGGGAAGCAGTAAAGGAATTTGTCGGTCAGGAACAGGTTGCCGGAGTTATCACCGATAGAGAAAGAGAAATAGAGGCTGATTTAGTGCTTTTAGCTATTGGAGTACGGCCAGAGACTGATTTAGCAGCTGAAGCTGGCGTCGAACTTGGAGTTAGAAATGCCATCCGGGTGGACCATCGTATGGCTACCAGTATTGCTGATATCTATGCCTGTGGTGATTGTGCAGAAAGTATTAACCTTATCAGTGGCAAACCGACCTGGGTGCCCTTAGGGTCTACAGCCAATAAACAGGGTAGAGTGGCCGGGGCCAATGCTGCAGGGGGCTCGGCCAGTCATTTTGGCATTTTAGGCACCGGAATAACTAAAGTTTTTGACTTAACTGTTGGAACTACCGGTATTAAAGAAGAGCAGGCTGAAGAGTCCGGCTTTGAACCGCTAGCTGTCACCGTTAATGTTCCCAATCATGCCGGTTATTATCCTGGTTTTGAAAACTTTACTTTACGAGGCATCTTTGATCAGGAATCTGGCCGGATTATTGGAGCCGAGGCAGTGGGAAGAAGTGGAGTCAGCAAAAGGATTGATGTGCTTGCTTCAGCGATTTATAGTGAGCTAACTGCCGATGACCTTTTTCAGCTGGATTTAGCCTATGCTCCCCCCTATTCTACTCCCAAAGATGCAGTGTCTATACTGGGTATGGTGGCCGATAAAAAACTATAAATTGCAATAGAATAATAGGAGGAGAAATAAAGTGGCTTATGAAACAGAAAATATCTGGCAGAATATTAGTCCGGAAGAAGAGAAAGAGATCCAGGACTTTGCTAAGGATTATGCGGAGTTTATGGATGAAAATCGAACGGAAAGAGAATTCATTCGATCAACAGTGGAAAAATTACAACAGGAGGGCTTTGTCGATTTAGCTGAAGTTAATAATTTAGAAGAAGGCAGCAAGGTCTATACCACCAATCAGGAAGGAGCTTTGCTGGCAGCTATTATTGGCCAGGAACCTCTGTCCCAGGGGCTCAACCTGGTGGGAGCCCATGTGGATGCCCCCCGGATAGACTTAAAACCGCGGCCTCTTTTTGCTGAGAAAGAATTAGGTTTTTTCACCACCCATTATTATGGTGGCATAAGGAAGTATCAGTGGGTAACTCTGCCCCTGGCTCTTCACGGGGTGGTGGTGAAGGAAGATGGCAGCAAGATAAATATCGCTGTTGGCATGGAGGCAGAAGATCCTGTTTTTTATATCACTGATTTATTGCCTCATTTTGCCGCCGAGCAGCGAGAGAAAAAGCTCAAGGAAGCCATCAAGGCCGAGCAGCTTAATGTGCTGGTAGGAAGTCGCCCGGCCGACGATGACGAGGAGACTGAGGAAAATAACAGTGATAAAGATAAGGATTTAGCATCGGTGAAAAAGGCTCTGTTACAGCTGATTGAAGAGCGCCATGGCATTACTGAAGAAGATCTTATCAGTGCCGAATTGCAATTAGTCCCGGCTCAGAAGAGTAGAGATGTAGGTTTAGATAACACCCTTATAGGCTCTTACGCCCATGACGATAGGATCTGCAGTTATACCGCTCTTCGGGCTTTAACCTCCATGGAAACAGGCAGTAAAACAGCAGCTATTATTCTAGTTGATAGAGAAGAGGTAGGCAGCATGGGTACCACCGGGATGCAGTCTAGATTTTTTGAGAATGTATTGGCCCGTCTTATTGCTAAAAGCTCTTCTGATTACAATGACTTAATGCTCCGGGAGGCCTTGGAAAACAGCACCGCTTTATCTGGTGATGTTACCGCCGGTTTTGACCCGGATTTTGCCGAGATTGCTTCTAAAAATAACACTCCCTATTTAAATCACGGTATCAATATGACCCCCTATACCGGAGCTCGCGGTAAAGGAGGAGCTTCTGAGGCTTCAGCTGAATTCCGTTCGAAGATTCGCCGTATCTGGAATAATAATGGGGTTGCCTGGCAGGCCACTGAAATGGGTGAAGTTGATAAAGGAGGCGGCGGGACAATAGCTAAATTCCTGGCAAACTATAATATCTCTGTCTTAGATTGCGGTCCAGCCGTGCTTTCGATGCATTCTCCCTTTGAAATTGCCAGCAAAGCTGATCTTTATCATACCTATCTGGCTTACAAAAGTTATCTAGAAAACTAGTCTATGTATAATAATTAACATATTTTTGCAAGAAATGCGATATAATAAAAAGGGAAATTATAGTTAGATAAAATTCAAATAAAAAATCAAAGGATAAGAGAGCTAAGAATAATAAGCTCTATTCACAAGGAGGATTTGCCAATGACTAAACCGCTTGATGTTACCGATGATAATTTTAAAGAGACTGTACTGGATGAAGAGGAACGCCCAGTCCTGGTGGAGTTTTGGGCTTCCTGGTGTGGCCCCTGCAAAATGGTGGCCCCGGTCATCGATGATATTGCCGAGAATTATGAAGATCAACTCAAAGTCTGCAAGGTTAATGTTGATGAAAACCAGGAGACTGCAGGTAAGTACAGTGTGATGAGCATTCCCACTATGATTATCTTCGAAAAGGGTGAAGTAAAAGAAAAACTGGTGGGCTATATGCCAAAGGGCAGGCTCTTGAAAAAACTGGATTTAGAGGCCAGTTAAACCTGTAAAATATAATTAGTTTCCTGTCAATTCCTGTCACAGGAGAAAGATAGAAAATAGTATTTTCTGGTTTTTATTTCAGTTTTTACAATAAAAAATTACCGCAGCAAGAAAATCAAAGGCGCTTCGCAGCATTTCTGGATGTTGCTGGAGCGCCCTGTTTATTTTTCAGCATAAAAAGGACCCTTTGTTTTTACCTCAGGATTATGATATAATTTTCTCAGGTTTGGGGAAGCAATTTCAGCAAGAGAAAGGAGCGCTATAAGGTGCAAAAAATCCTGATATTACATTCTGAAGATAA
>PWEJ01000056.1 GCA_003553485.1 Halanaerobiaceae bacterium
CCCCAAACTTTTTTTCGGCTAAACAAAATATATGTTTGCCTAATTTGCGAACATATGTTAAAATAGAGTTAGCCTTTTTTATATGATGTAGGAGCTTTATTTTAAAAAGTTGCCTATTGTTTATCTAAAACTAATCTGGGAGGGATGAAGAGTGAAGGCCCGTACTAATAATATGGTCGGCATCACCGATCACCTGGAGATGGGGAAGAACTTTAAACCTGAGGGGGTTAAGAGCGGGGGAGCCTACTTTAAAAATGAGGAGCATCAAGAATTTTATCAAAAGATGATAATAGCCACCGGGTCCTCGGTGCAGAATACCGGTAGATTAGCTTTATTTTATCTTCTGGCCAGCCTCGATAAGGTACGGGAGAGACCGGAGAAGGATTTTTTCTTTCAGAAGATGAAACCCAATCCCCGGGCCTTTAAGGAACTGGCCTTTCCCGGAGAGAAGGCCCTGCTGCAGCTGGCCTTTTCCTTTTACAGCGAGAAGGAGATTTTTAAGATCGGGGTTTTGGATCTCTTCAATAATTTAGATAAGGAGGAGGCCCGCATCGCCATAACAGCGATTAAACTTAAATATTCCCTGGAGATGGTCCCCTAGTTTAAAAAGATAGAACTCCAGAGAGGCCCGGCAGTCCCTGAGACCCCTCTAAAAATAGGCAGGCTGGAGCTAATGCTGGAGACAAATCCAGGCCTAGATATATTTAAACGAGGTGTTTTCTAAGCTTTAGCTCTTCTCCAGGAGAGAATACTAAGAATTTATCCTCCGCTCCGCTAATTTCCCCGTCAGTTCCTGGAGAAGAATGCTTTTCAGGAAAGAGGAGCTCAGCCAATAGGCTCAGATCACCTTTAATTTCTTCATATTCAATGCCCCGGCCCCGGTGTTTTTCTAACAAATCATTAACAAATTCAAACTTTTCCTGAGCATAATCCCGGTGAATAGGGGCCAAATTATCATTATCTATCAGGGTTACGGCCTCATAACCCTTAAGACATTCAAAACTGATAAACTCAGCTTCATCCGGGCTAAATTCCCGCCTGAAATGATAGCTGTCATCCTCATGCCAGTCAACTATAGCCTGCTCATTCTGCTGCTGGAAGAGGGCAAATCTATCCAGCCAGTCCTGCATGTTATCGGTTAGATGGAGATGTTGCTTGTAGACATCACCGCCACAGTCAATCCAGCCCCGGCTTAAGAAATAGGTTTTATCCCTGTTATTATCGGCTTTAGCCTCGCCTTGAGCTTCAGCCTCCCTGGCCTTTTCTTCCTCACTTTCCCCCAGCAGCAGGGGAATACAGTCATGGGTTTTGGGCACTACAAGTTTAGCCCGGCTGGTCTTTAACCCCTCCACACCGCCGCTGCAGTAACCATAGGCCAAAATTATATAAGCAAAATCCTCTCTTTCCTCCAGTTCATTTATTTTCTCCTGAATTTTATCCTTCATCTGACTGCTGTCAGGCTTATTATGCAGACCCTGAGGCAGCAACTCCAGGGTAATATTCTTTAAATCCCGCTCCTCAATTATCTCTAAAATCTCCTGATAAAAAACTTTGCAGGCCACTACAGCCTTTTTTATTTCTTCCATTAGTATCCCCCTGTATTGCGACTTTTTCTTGCTTAAGTTTTTGGCATTATTTTTAGGTATTGCCTTTAATTAAAGTGTCAATTATTCTTTTGCTCTTACTTGCACCAGTTTCCTATCATTTTATAATAAACTGGGGGATAAAGCAATATTGTTGATTATTTTTCTAATAAAAATATGTTATACTAAAAAACAAGGCTAAATTATTATCTCAAAACCATAAATCATATATACCAAAAAATATGACCAAAACAAATCAAAGCAGGGGGGAATTTAAAATGCCTGATATAGTAACCATGGGGGAGCTTTTAGTCGACTTCATTCCCCGGGAGAAAAACTGCAGTTTAAAAAAGGTAGAAAACTTCACCCGAGCTGCTGGAGGAGCGCCGGCAAATGTGGCAGTGGGGTTGAGCAAAGTAGGTGTTTCAGCAGGATTTATGGGGAAGATAGGAGAGGATGCCTTCGGTGATTTCCTCCTGGAAACTATCAGCAAATATGGAGTCAACACCGAGCACGTCATTCGAACCAATAAAGCAATGACAACCCTGGCCTTTGTCTCCCTGACTGACGAAGGTGAAAGAGATTTTGCCTTCTATCGAAAGCCTGGAGCTGATATGCTCTTTGCAAAAGAGGAGATAGATTTAGCCTATCTTTCCCGGAGCAAAATTTTTCACTGTGGCTCTTTATCCCTGACGGCAGAGACCAGCAAAGAAACCACTTATTATCTGCTGGGAAAATGTCAGGACAATAATATCTTAATTTCCTTTGATCCCAATATTAGATTACCTCTCTGGGCAAATGATATAGCAAGGGCCAGAGCGGAAATAAGGAAAGTCCTGCCCTATGTATCATTAATCAAACTAAGCCTGACCGAACTTGAGCAAATATTGGACTTTAATCTCACCTCCCTAGAGGATGCAACTATTAAAAATAAGGCCCAGGAGTTGATGAAACTAGGACCTGATTATATCTTTTTAACTGGAGGAGAGACAGGGGTCTGGTTTATCAGTGAATCAGAATATCACTTTGTGCCAGGGAAGGATATCAGCGTCAAAGATACCACTGGAGCCGGGGATGCCTTCATGGCAGGGGTCCTGTCCTATCTGATAGATTTTTTTCCTGATTTTAACCCCCGGTCAGTCGACTGGTTAAAAGCTCTTAAAAGGGGCAATAACTTTGGCGCCCTGGCCAGCAGCCGATATGGAGCGATACCGTCACTGCCAGCCCGGGAGGAAATAGGGGAGGTTTTTTAAATCTTCCTTTTATTATTGCTTCTCTGCAATTTTTAAGACATCGCTTTCACTTTCTATATTAAATATTTTGGTCCTGCTCCAGAACCATTGGTAAAATTAAAGTTGCTCTGGGGAGAGGCTATTTATTTGCAATAGGAGAGATATAAAAAAAGGAGATGCTTACATGAATATGGAGAAAAGAGAATATCCCATACTTGAATTTGACACAGCTAAAGAAGCGATAATAGAACCAGATAAAGTTCACAAAACAAGAAACTTATCTGAATACTGTGTTCCCTGTTTTTTTCAAGATGTTATCGGCAAATTGAAAGAAGAAGGTGAATTAGAGTTAAAAACTAATATGAAATCCGAAATGGGTCTGCTCCCTATATATGAAATAAATTATAGGGGACAAAAAATTAATGTTTATCATCCTGGAATAGGGGCTTCTTTTGCCGCAGGGACTTTAGAAGAATTGATTGCACTTGGTGGACGAAAATTTATTGCCTGTGGAGGGGCAGGGGTTCTAGACAAAGAAATTGAAGTAGGCCATTTGATTATCCCTGATTCTGCAGTTAGAGATGAAGGTGCTTCTTATCATTATTTGCCTCCCAGTCGTGAAGTTAAAGCTGAGCAGGAAGTAATAGATGTTATTTCTGAGACTTTTGAGGAAAAACAAATTGAATACACCATAGGAAAGACATGGTCAACAGCAGGGCTATATAGAGAAACAGCTGCTAAAATTAATTTAAGAAAATCTGAAGGATGTATAGCAGTTGAAATGGAGACCGCAGCTTTTCTATCAGTAGCAAAATTTAGGGATGTTAAATTTGGGCAAATATTGTATGGTGGGGATGATGTAAGTGGAATTGAATGGGATTCTAGAGATTGGGCAAACCGAAAGAAGATTAGAGAAAAAATATTTTGGTTAGCAGTTGAATCTTGTATAAAATTATAAGGTACTTCTCGACTTTCGTTGCTTAAATCCTACCGATTTTTCTTACACTAAGGCAGATACAGGATGATAGGAAATACATATAAAATAATATATCAGTGAATTTTTTCTGACTGGTTATTATCATGCCACTCTAGGATTTGGCAGCTCAGCTTTCTGGTTCTTTAACCTCTCCGTTGTGGTAGGTTCGGTGCTTTACGGATGGCTTTACAACCGGTCCGGAGGGGTAGCAGTTTCGGTTGTCTTTTACCATGCTCTGGGAAATCTGGGGAGAGTTGTTTTTGCAGTTGAAGACAGCGACCTGGCAATAGAGGGAGTTGATGTGGTAGAATTAATTGACTTTGGAGTGGAGGCTCTGATAGTTGTAGTGATTATTCTGGCAGCCCGGGATCTTATGCTGCAACGCTTTCCTAATTTGGAAGGAGTAAAGAAATCTACCTAATGATTTGGCTCTTTTAATCTCAAGAGAATAAAATTATGACACACATAATCATTATCCCTAAAAAGGGATTCCACGAAATAGCTAAATATAAACCAATCAATACACCTATTAAAGTTAGCAAGCCAGAAGCTCTATTTTTGCCCTCGGCGTTTTCTTCATCATAGCTATCGGACATCACATCACCACCAAATTGAAAGAACCTAATATATAATTAACCACTTCCCCCTTTAACTCCTGCTTATATCCTCTGAGAAAACTCCATATTTTGCCCCGGGGCCCCGTTAAACACCCCCTGGTTTTAGCCCGCCCCCTAATGAAGGCTGCTCTTCCTGGGATATAAATTAGAGGATACCCTTTGGGCGAAACCGGCCCCTTATAATTAAAGCACTATCCTGACATGACCGCTTCCTCCCAGAGCTCTAAAAACGCTCTGATCAGCCGGGCCGTAAAACCCCAGATAATATGGTTATCATATCGATAGAAGAATACAGGATATTCGCCCTGACGCCAGTCATAATCCTTGCCTCCCGGGATCAGATGATAGGGAAAATCTTTATCAGGTTGGACGGTGACTTCTACGCGGTAGATTTCAGGAGAGTTCTCGAGGAAAAACTGCAGAGGAACAGAGAATATTTCCCTCACCTCGGCCGGATTATAGGGAATATCAGAGAGCGATGAAATATCAAGTCTGCCGGCAAAGGCGTAGATGATCAGATTATAGGGGGTTACAAGATAGTCGAGTTCAGTCAGCAGCTCAATCCTATTTTTAGATACTCCCAGCTCCTCTTCGGACTCTCTTAAAGCCGCCTCACTTCTGCTCTCAGTAGGCTCAACTCTGCCTCCAGGCAGGCCAACCTCCCCCGGCTGTGTGGATAGATCATTAGAGCGGACCTGAAACAATATTTGCCAGATACCATCGAGACGGACCAAAGGGAGCAGCACAGAATAATACTCGCTGATGCCCAGAGGGCCCGGCTTTCTTTTATGTGATTTTTCCTTTAATTCATCGATTTTATCAAACTGCAGTTGCCTCACCTCCTGACCGGCATTAAATCCAAGGGGAAATTGTAGAAGTTTTTGCAACACCATGGTTTTAATTTTTGAGGGTAAAACAGTTTTATTGATGCTGTAAAGCTAAATTATTGGTTATCTTTGTTATTAATTATACATTTAAAGATTGAGCCTTAAAGTCCTTTAATTTGATGCTTGGGTAGGCATTAGCCCCCGGATAAAAATTTAAATAAAAAATTCTGTCCTAAATTGACAGAAATTTAATGGAGATGGTACCCTAACCCGAGCTGCTGGAGGAGCGCCGGCAAATGTGGCAGTGGCATTGAGTATCAACTGGATTTTTAAAAAACCTGGTAAAATTAAAGCTTATAATTTTATGATTTTTTTATTGCTATCCTTGAACTATTTAGCTTTTAAGGGTAGCATTTTTTCTTTGGCCAATAAAATAGTTGACATATACATTTAAGAATAATATAATCTGATTAAGAAAATATTTAATTAAATTAAATTTTGCTGAATTTATACTTATTTTTGTTGTAAAAAGAACTGATTTTATAATTGATTTTACTATTATTAATTATGGAGGGCAAAAGACATGAAAGAGGCTATTAAAATCAGGGATTTACATAAGGGCTTTGGCCGTATAAAGGCTGTCGATGGCATTAATTTTGCTGTGGAACAGGGTGAGATCTTTGGTTTTCTAGGCCCCAATGGAGCCGGGAAGACTACTACTGCCAGAATGATTACCGGGGTTTTAGAACCTGATCAGGGAGATATTGAACTGGCAGGTTATAATCTTAAAGATAACTTTGTCGAGGCCAGGTTGAGAATTGGGGTTGTACCTGAAGCAGCCAATGCTTATCAGGAGCTAACTGCCCTGGAGAATTTGAAGTTTATGGCGAAAATGTATGGGCTTTCAGGTAAAGATATCAACAACAAAGCTGTAGAGCTTCTGACCAGACTGGGCTTAAAGGAGAGAATTAATGATAAAGTCAAGGGTTATTCTAAGGGGATGACTCAGAGAGTAATTCTAGGGATGGCGTTGATTAATGATCCAGAGATTCTTTTTCTTGATGAGCCGACCAGGGGGCTTGATGTGCAGAGCACCAGGATAATGCATGAAATTATTCAGGATTTAAATCATGGTGGCAATACTATCTTTATTACAACTCATAATATTCAGGAAGCCAATCAACTCTGTAATAGCATTGCTATTATAAATAAAGGCAAGATTGCAGCAATTGATAGCCCTGAAAATTTAAAGGATACTTTTAAAGAGTTGCAGACAGTGGAGATCTGTCTTGAGGATATGGATTATCCTGATCCTGAAAATTTTCAATATATTTCTCAGGCAATAAAAGAGGGTAATAAGATGAAATATTATACAGATGACCCTGACAGGGCAGTTAAAGAGTTGATCGGTTTGATCGGGAATAAAAAAATTGTTGGTTTAAATATTTTAGAGCCTGATTTAGAGGATGTTTTTGTTGAATTAACTGGAGGTGAATTGAATAATGGAAGTTAAGGGGTTAAGGCTTTTGGTAAATCAATTAAAGGCGATCACCTGGAAGAATATTAAAATTTACTATAGTGAGAGTCCGGTGCTTATATTTGGAGTTCTCTTTCCCTTCTGTCTCTTTCTGGCCTTTGCATTAGGGAGAGAACTTGGTTTTTATGAGCTATTGCCTGGACTTTTAGGAATTACCTTCTTTTTTGCCGGTTCAGCTGTTGGTCCCTTTATTACTCCCTGGGAGACCAGGACCGGTACTCTAGAAAGGTTGCTGGCTTTACCAGCGCCACGCTGGATTTTAGTGGCTGGCGATATTCTGGCAGGCTTTTTCTTTGCTATTTTTCTGGCAGTATTGATTATTTTATTTGCTTATATTGTTCTTGGGATTAAGTTTGTTAATTTATTTTTATTAGTTTTAACTGCTATTATTGCTGGGTTGCTTTTTGCCGGTCTTGGCAGTGCCTTTGCCGCTCTACCAACTGATAAACCTTCGAATGTTATGATGCTGGCCAATTCAATCAGGTTGCCTGTGATATTCATTAGTGGAATTTTTGTGCCCCTGGCTGAACTACCCTTCTGGGGCAGAGTTATTAGCTATATATCTCCTGTTACTTATGTTGTTGAACTCTTAAGGGCGGCTTTAGGTGGCGTTTATTATCTTTCGCCCCTTCTGTCAGCAGTTGTTCTGGGGATATTCATGGTTATAATTTTAGGCGGGGCAGTTATTTTGCATAGTCATACTTTAACCAGAAGGATATAGCTCTGGTTTTTTTCTGCGTAATATTAAAATATTGCGTAATATTAAAATATAGAAAAATATAGAGTTCTTGGCCAATGTATATTTATAGAATGGAAAATGTTGCTATTTGCATAATATGCGGGGTGATTTTGGGGCTGGCTCTGACCCTGTTGATATTTTCCTAGAGGTGAATAATACACGATTATACTTGACAGGGTAGAGGAGGTTAGATAAACTTAAGGCAGGGTGTGAATATCATACTATAATAGTACATATCGAGTATTATTAA
>PWEJ01000030.1 GCA_003553485.1 Halanaerobiaceae bacterium
ATCTCTTTTAACAGCTTTAACTTGGCCTCCGGAAGATGATATATTGTGTGATAACGCAGCAGGTTAACTCCCGGCCTGCCTTTAAAGTCGTGCCTCTGCTCTCCTGCAATGTCATTGTTATTTGCTAAATCCCCGGTTGTAACTGCAATCAAGGCTGTCCTGCCCTTTTCGGACTCCAGATAAGCCGGGCTAGCAGCCTCTGCCAGATTCTTCCCCGCCCCGGTTTCTCTAAAATTATATTTTTTCAAATTAGTTTTAGTTGCCAGCAGACCACCCTGGAGAAAATCCAGGGTATGGTTATTGGCCCAGCCAATTAAATTAAAGCCATAGTTTTTGAGTGTTTCTAATACCTCTGGTTCAGCATTAACCCAGGTTCCCCCACTTGCGGCAGCAGGATAACCTCTGTTCTCGGGAATTACTGCTTCCAGATTGGTAATACAGACTTCAGCCCGGGCCAGAATATTTATCAGATCACTGTCCAGATTTTTAGGAGAAAGTGTTCTGGTAATCAAACTATCTCCTGTAGCAGCAAAAGATACCTTGTTTTTAATTTATAATCACCCCTTAACTCCCACAAATATCAGTTTTCTGGCCTTTAAGCAAATCCCAGAATTCTGGGTAGAAACATTGCCAGTTCAGGAATAAAAGTAACCATAAACAATACAATGATTCCCCCAAAAATATAAGGAATCATCTCCTTAGAAATTTCTTCAATTTTTATATTAGCAATCCCACAACAGACATAGAGGGCGGTTCCCAGAGGAGGTGTTTTCATACCGATATTAAGTGCTGTTACCATAATAAGTCCAAAATGCAGGGGATGAACTCCGACATTATAGGCAATTGGCGCAAAAATCGGGGCAGAAATTATCAAAGCTGCGTTAATATCCATGAACATTCCCAGGAAGAGCATAAAAAGATTTATCAAAGTTAAGACTCCTACCCTGCTTTCTGTTACCGTCATTATTGCCGATCCCACCGCAGCTGGAACCCGGCCGTGGGAAAGAAAAAATGAAAGAATTGAAGCAGTGGCAATTATTAAAAATACCATCCCGGTAGTTTTGCTGGTGCGGTACATTATACCCCATAAATCTTTGAAAGATACATTTCTCAAAATTACTATGCCAACAATAATACCATAGAGAACAGCAAGTGCACCAGCTTCGGTCGGAGTTACAATTCCAGCTAAAATCCCTCCCAGGATTATAATTGGCATCAAAAGGGCCAGAAAAGAGTTTTTAGTCTCAATAACTATATTTTTAACTCCCAGCTGACTTTCCCTGACTGGATAATCTCTTTTCCGGGAAATAAAATAATTAATTATCATATACATTATTCCCAACAGCAATCCTGGAATAATACCGGCGGCAAACAACCCGGCTATGGAAACCCCCATAATTGAACCATATAATACCATAATTATACTGGGAGGAATGGTTGGTCCAATAATTGAAGAAGCAGCAGTAACAGCAGCACTAAAGTCAGTATCATAGCCATCCTTTTCCATTGCCGGAATCAAAACAGAACCAATCGCAGCCGCATCAGCCAAACCAGCCCCGGTTAACCCGGCAAACAAAATGCTGACAACCACATTCACCTGAGCCAGGCCCCCTCTAAGGTGACCAACCAGTACATTTGCCAGTTTGATTAACTGGTCGGTTATCTTGGTTGCTTCCATTATCTGTCCGGCTAGAATAAAAAATGGTATCGCCATTAGGGTAAAGGTGTCTATCCCCGAAAAAAACCTTTGGGGAAATATGCCAATAAACTGGGGCATATCCTGGTAAATTATAGTGATAACTGAAGTCAAACCCAGAGCATAGGCTACAGGAACTCCAATAAACATTAAGAAAAATATTGAAGTAACAATAACAGTTGCCATAAATTAGGTGCACCCCTCAAATTCAATTTTTATAAACAATTAACTTGACCTTTCTACAATATCTCTAACTTTTTGCTTGTCAATTTTTAAAACATAATCCCGCGGCCGGAAGATCAGGATAATTTTAATTATTATTGCAATAATGTGCAGCATAGAGGCGATTGGAACAATAAGAAGAGGGTACTGCATTGATATCCTCAAACCAGGTGATGTCTGCCGGGCAGCATTTTCTACCATCACCAGGCTTTCAGTAAAAATTATATAGAAAAAATAAAGCACAAAAACATAGGAAAGAAATTTTATTATTCTTTGCAGCCAGAAAGGAGTATTTTCCAGAATATAGGTTATATAAATATGCTCATCCCTGAGTTCACAGACCACACTGGCCATCAGAGCCATCCAGACCATAACATACCGGGATAATTCAACACCCCAGCGAACGGAAGCTCCAATGACATATCTTTGAAAAACAGTATAAATGACAATTAAAAACATAAACCAGCCGGCTATATTTATCACCGGCACTAAAAGCTTTTCATATAATAGCCCCACCTCTTCCACCTTGGCAAAAAAACCATGTCTTTCCATCTTATGCCCTCCTAATTACATACTGGGGGCAGACAGCTGCCCCCAGTAAAATTTAGCCTCTTCAGAAAATATCCGGAGTTACTGTCTCCAGTAACTGCCCTTTTCTCCCGCCCTGGCTTCAACTTTTTCTTCTGCCTCTTCAACAGCTTCGAGATATTTTTCTGCCCAGTAAATGCCTTCTTCGCCCCATTCTTCTTCAATAAATTCCAGAGCAGCAGGCACTGTCACATCAGCAAAAGCATCCAGCTCATCCTGAGTGGGATAATAAATTTCTACTCCCTGAGCTTCCAGGAAAGGAAAACCATAGTCATCAGATGCTTCTAAAACTCTATTTAAGCCTCTGCTGGCCCTATTGGCTATCCGGGCAGCCTTTCTAATAATTTCCTGGTCCTCTTCAGCCAGACCATAGAACCAGTCGGCATTAACAAGGAACCAGTGAGTGGAGTAGAGATGATTGGTAACTGTTAAATAGTCCTGCACTTCATAAAAGCTGGCGTTCCGGAAGGGATTGATCGGGTTATGCTGACCATCAGCAACTCCAGTCTCTAAAGCTGTGTAAACTTCAGCCCAGTCAATTACAGTGGCTCCCGCTCCCAGTGATTCAAAAAAGTTAATATGGGAATCAATAGCCATTGATCTCATGGTAAGTCCTTCCATATCTTCAGGGGAAGTTATCGGTCTTTCATCATTACTCAGATGAAAAAATCCACCCTGTTCAATAACTGCCAGCAATTTTAAACCGGTATCCTCTTCAATTTTTTCACTAATAGCCTCGCCAAATTGACCATCCCAGACTTCATAGGCTACCTCAAAATCAGTTATAGAAAACGGAATATCTTTAATGCCGATCAGCGGGAAAAATCTCCCAATTCCACCATCAGTAGCCAGATAGGATTCCACTGCGCCCATTTGGGTAAGCTCCATAGCTTCTCTCTCTGAGCCCAGTCCATCAGCAGGATAAAGCTCTACCTGGATTCGACCATCGGACATCGCCTCGACAAAATCTTCGAATACCACCGCAAAGGATTGATCTGATGATTCAAATTCATTGGGAGGATCTACATGACCTAGCTGGATTGTAACCTCTGCCTCAGCCTGCGCTCCGCCAGAAAATATCATCACACTTAGAAAAAGGACTGCTATTATAAATGCCGGGAAACGTTTTTTCATTTTTTTATTTGACCTCCTTAAAGTAGTTGATAGTTAGTTGATAATAAGATGTCTAATTGTAATTTTTTGAAATTTCTCAATCATTTCCGGCTATCTTTGGAAGAGTAACCACCTCCTAAGAACTCTTTAAAGTATTCTGCACTATCCTGTCATCCAGCTAGATAAGACCATTCCAGAGCCAAAAATCTTTACACCCTATATAATCCTGATTTTTAACTCTTCTTTCTTTAATTATTCTTAATTATTCTGTTTAATCTTGTTTTTTCCTGCATCTTATTATTTCTAGCTATGGATATTATTCACCTTTAGCAGTTAATGCTAATTTGATTGAGATATTTTTATCAATTAAACATAAAAATTATCTGTGATATCATTTTATGCTTAATTAGAGAAAAATATTTCTCTATATCTTCTCAGGTTATCATTAATAATTTTTGTCGGCTTAATATTTATACAAATCCAGGCAATTTATTTTATTAATCTTTAAAATTAACTGCCTCTGCTTTTCTCACCCTGCCAGCTCCCGGGTCACCTTCAATATCAACAATTTCTCCTCTGATAATTGTTTTTACAGCCCTGCCCTTTCCCTTCCAGCCTAAATAGGGAGTATGCTTGTTTTTCATTAATATCTCATTTTCAGTTATTTCCCATTCTTTATCCAGATCCAGAGCTGTAAAGGTGGCTTCACTACCGACCTGAATACTGCTCCTTGCTGGAGGTAGACCCAGCAGTTCAACCGGCCCCTCGGCCAGCAGACGAACCAGTTGATTCAGGGAAAGTCCTCGCTTATGAACTCCGTAATGCAGGAGAAGCTGCACGGTATATTGTACACTCTGAATTCCACCCCAGGCATTAAAGAAATTATCTGCTTCAAATTTGGCCTCCAGCGTTGAGGGAGAATGATCAGAACCCAGCAGATCTATCCTGTCATTTAAGAGCATTTCCCAGAGCCTCTCACGATTTTCTTCATCCCGGGGAGGCGGTGTGCATTTAGCCACCGGTCCCAGTTCTATGATATCATTTTTTGTCAAAAGCAGATGATGCAGTGTGGTTTCAACTGTAACCTCAACACCCCGCTGCCTGGCTTTATTAACAAGCTCTATGGTATCAGCTAAACTGGCATGAAGAATATGCAGCTTGGCGCCAATTTTTTCAGCCAGATAGATTGCATTCTGGACAGCCAAAATTTCAGCTTCCGGAGTAAAGACATCAAGAAAGTTCTCCGCATTCTGCTTTTTTACTTTATTATTGCGGTATTCTACCATATTATTATCTTCACAGTGAAGGGCTACTGTCAACCCTGCCCGGGATGCTCTCTCAATACCATCCCTTAATGCTCCGCTCAACAAACAGGGAAAGTCTTTCAGCTGGTCAACTGTAAAGCCCTTGGCTACTTTCGTCCCCTCTGCAATAAACTCTGGTAAACTCTCCAGGTTTTCGCTGGTTATTCCTCCCAGCAAATATAGATCGGTATATAATTTGCCCTCTGCCAGCCGGGCTTTAGATTTCAGGGTTTCTCCATCTGTTACAGGGGGAAGATTGGCAATCGGCATATCTGCCAGCAGAGTTATACCCCCGGCAGCTGCTGCCCGGGTTCCACTGATAAACCCTTCTCTTTCAGCAAATCCTGGTTCACACAAATGAACATGAGCATCGATCAGCCCTGGAACCAGAGGTTTCCCATCCAGATCGATCTCTTCTTTCCCGGTAGATGCTTTTCCAGGAGTGACTATAGCAGCAATATCACCCTGAATCTCAATGTCTGCCCGGTAATCATCATTGGCTGTAAAAACATGGGCATTTAACAGCACCAGATCAGGTTTGAGCCTGGCTGAATTTTTTTGCAAGATTTTACACCCCCAGAAAGGCCTCTCTAATATGCTCATGATCCAGCAGTTCCGAGCTGCTGCCAGTAATTGTTATTTCTCCATTTTCTAGAACATATCCTCTGTTACAGAGCTGTAAAGAGCTTTTTACATTTTGTTCGATTAAAATTATTGTTACATCTTCTTCCTCATTAATTTTGTTAATTATTTCAAATAGGTTCTGCACCAGAATCGGAGCCAGACCCAGAGAAGGCTCATCAAAAATCATCAGCTTGGGGGAAGACATTAATGCCCGGGAAACTGCTAACATCTGCTGCTCTCCACCCGAAAGAGAGCCGGCATTCTGCTTAATCCTTTCTTTCAACCGGGGAAAGTACTCAAATATTTTTTCAATATTATTATTATACTTTTTCTTATCTCTCATGGTGAAAGCCCCCATCTCCAGATTTTCTAAAACTGTCATTTTAGGGAAAACATGCCTTCCCTCTGGAACCTGAGAGATCCCCAGCTTTACAATCTCCTGAGGTTTTTTCTGCAGCAGATTCTCACCTTTAAATTCTACTTTCCCCCTATCCGGTTTTAAAATCCCGGAGATAGTCTTTAAAATGGTTGTTTTGCCAGCTCCGTTAGAGCCGACTAAAGCAACCATTTCTCCTTCATTAACTTCAAAGGAAGCTCTCTTCACAGCCACCAGCTCGCCATAGGAAACCCTTAAATCTTCTACTTTAAGCATGATAAGCCTCCTCACCCAGATAGGCATCTATTACTTCCGGATCCTGGGCAACCTCTTTTGGCAGCCCCTCCGCTATCTTTGCTCCACTATGCAAAACTAAAATTCTTTCCGCTAAATTCATTACAACCTGCATTACATGCTCTGTTAAAAATACTGTCACACCTTTATCCTTAAGTCCATGAATCATGTTAATCATCTCATCAGTTTCTTTCGGAGTTAAACCGGCAAGACCTTCATCCAGCAGAATTATCATCGGTTCTGTAGCATAGGCTTTTGCCAGCTCAAGTTTCCTCCTGTTAGCCATGGTAATGCTTTCAGCTGTTGCATCTCTTAAATGATAGAGATTAACATATTTTAATGCTTCCAGAGCTTTCTCTCGAGCTTCAACAACTCTATCATGGCGATTAAAGGCAGAAATCTGCACATTCTCCAGTACACTTATCCCTGAGAAGGGCTGGCAGATCTGGAATGTACGAGCCAGGCCCAGTTTGCAGATAGCAGATGGTTTTTTGCCGGTAATATCCTGATCATTCAGCAAAACTCTGCCCTCTTCCGGCTTATGAAAACCAGAAATAACCCTAAAAAGCGTAGTTTTTCCCGCTCCATTCGGCCCAATTAAACCAACAATCTCCCCTTTATCTATTTCGGTGCTGACATCGTCAACAGCAGTTAATCCTCCAAATCTTTTAGTTACATTTTCAACTTTTAATAATGCCATCAGATTTCACCCTCTTTATCAGCATTAATTATCTTCAGCTGCTTCTTTCCCTTTAAACCTTATTTCCAGTTTGATCAGCAAATCTTTAAGCAGTCCGATAATACCATTTTTGAGAAATAGAATTGAGAATACAAGAATTAAGCCATACACCATAAAAGCCATTCCAGGCCTTAAACCGCCAAAAACTGCCCGGGAGTACTCTGCAATCGGTTTTAAAATCATCGTTCCTAAAATCGGGCCTAAAATGCTGCCTGCCCCTCCGAAAATGGCCATAAGCAAAAATGCGAAGTTTTGGGCGAATCCAAACACCAGCTGGGGATGAGCATAGGTTGTATATATTACAAAATAAGATCCGGCCATTGCTGTCAGTATCCCGCTAATTAAAGTTGCCAATCGTTTGTATTTAATGGTATCAACACCGGAAGCTTCAGCAGCCATTTCGTTTTCTCTAATTGCCACAAAATATAGACCTATTTTGGATTTCATCAATCTATAGGTCAGGTATCCAATAGCTGCCACAGAAAGTAGACCAATGTAATACCAGGGAATTCGACTGTCAAACTGCATCATGAGAAAATTATGTCCTCTGTGAGGTATATACATACCTTCCGCCCTGCCAAATCCTGGAAGATTCATAAAAATAATGAAAAGCATCATTGACATTGCCAGAGTGAAGAGAGCATAATAATCCTCTCTTAGTCCGTATCTCAAGGTTAGAAAAGAAACAAATAATGCCCAGAGAGCCCCAACAATACCAGCAAGCAAAAGTCCTA
>PWEJ01000115.1 GCA_003553485.1 Halanaerobiaceae bacterium
ACTAAAATTACTAAACAACAATTAACCATAGAAATCTTCTTATAGAAATCTTCCTTATGATTAAGATACCAGAAAAAAGATTAAATTTCAATAGTAATGTAATATCTAAAAGTAAATAAAAAATAATTAGATTGATAGTTATTTAAGGTAAAATTGCAAGGCTAATTTTTTGACAATACGGGGTTGAAGAGGGAGGAGAACAATGAAAAAATATTTATTATTATTTTTGCTCTTGTTTTTTATTATAAGTTTAGTTCAAAGCATAGAAGCAAAGTCTATTGGAAGAGAGCTTCCTGGCTTTAATTTCAAGGTGGAAGGGGGTCCCTCCCTGGGATTGCTGAATTTAAATCTGGATGATTTAAATGAAACCCTTACCAATAATGAATTTGCTGCCCTAAGTGACAATATTTTTTTGTTTGGCGGTGAGGGTATAGCAGGAAGAAAATTGGGCAATAGATATGGAATATTTAGACAGAGTGGTTCAACTGTCTCACGGCAGAGTGATAAAAGGGCAGAGCTGGATATAACTTTCGCAGGCTTATTATATGAAAAAGGCATCTATTCCCGGGATGGAATTGATTTATCTTTAGGATGCATGATTGGTAGAGGCAGAATGGAACTTGCCTTATCTTCTGATAAGCCAAATAATTTCGAAGGAATAGTTGGTGAAGTAGGAGAGGGTAAACATGACTCAGTTTTAATGGAGAAGAGTTTTGCAGCTTTAATGCCCAGGGTTAAAGGGCAATATGCCCTTAAAAACCTCGTTAATATAGGTGTTTCAGCCGGGTATCTTCTGTCTCATGATTTAGGTGGGGGCTGGGAAATAGCCGGCAATTCTGTTTCGGGCGGTCCCCTTTCCCGCTTTGGAGCTTTAAATCTTAGTGTGAAACTTTCTTTTGGGTTTTAAAGATAATTTGGGTTTTAAAAATGGTTTTAGAAAAATGAGTTTCACCTCTTGACAAATAGTTAAAACTTTGTTAGCATAGCCGAGAGTTGCAAAAATGAAAGCCAGAAGACAAATAATTTATATTAAATCATTTAATGGTAGGTGATACTCATGAGAAGTGCAAAATTAATCTGTTCTAATTGTGGTCAGAAAAATTGGACCAGTGAAGAATTCTGCTCAAAATGCAGCAATTCACTATATGAAAATCGCAATGTTGAAGAGAATTTTACCAGAGTAAATTTCGATCTCTTCTACAATCTTTTTTCCTGGTAAGAAGTTTTAATTTCTGGTTTCTGCACAAAACAACAAACATTAAACAATTAACGAAGGGGCTGCTCCCAATTTAGTGGCAGCCTCTTTGTTATTTGGGCACTATTTCTCTGGCAATAGAGTCGGCCTCTGTGCAGGTCTTTTAAAATTTATGCAGAATTCTAATAATAAGTAATTTTCATCTATTAATGGTTTGAAAAGCAAAGGAGTACATTCTGGCTATGGATAATCAGGAGCAGAACCCCTTGCAGAAAGCTTACAGGGAAGCATATGAGAAAGACAAAAAATATTCTATCATAGATGGTATGTTTAGTAATGTTATGGTCACTATTTTTGGAGGAGCCTATCTGACAGGCTTTGGTCTGGCTCTGGGGATGGAAGAATATCAAATTGGACTGCTGGTCGCTCTACCGGCCCTGGCTAACCTGGTTCAGCTGCTGGGCCCACAATATATTAACAGCCTGGGAGGAGAAAAACAGGCCTGCTTGGTAGGAACGGGTTTGTTTCGTCTGAACTGGTTAATTATTGCCCTTTTACCAGTCCTATTATATCTGGGGGTTAGCCAGTCAGTAGTTATAGCAATTTTTCTAATACTGTTGAGTTTAGCCGGGATCTTTGCTGCTTTCAGCAATGTTTCCTGGATGGGATGGATCAGCAGCCTGATCAAGAAATCTGAACGGGGCCGATTTTTCGGCCAGCGCAATATGTATGCTGGAATTACGGCAATGATTTCGGGGTTGATGGCTGGATTTATCATTGATAGCTGGGAGACTTTATTCCCCGGTCAGGAAATCTGGGGTTTTTCCCTGGCTTTTCTGCTGGCCTTTTGCTGTGGAGTGGTTTCCTGGCTTTTTTTAAGAAGAATAAGTGCTGGTGTGGAAGAAGAAAGTTCGTTAGAAAAGCCAGTAGAGTTAAACTTCTGGGAAAGCCTACGGCTGCCGCTTCAGGATAAGAATTTTCGTTATCTGGTAATTTTCAGCATGGCCTGGGCCTTTGCGGTGGGCCTTTCAGCTCCCTTTTTCAGTGTTTATATGATTGTTGATTTATCAATTCCCTTTACAGTAATATCACTGCTCACTCTGGTAAGCGGAATAACCAATATTATAGGAATGAAATACTGGGGACAATTTGTTGATAGGATTGGCAGCAAAAGTTTGCTCTATTATACGTCGCTGGGAGCTGTTGCTTTACCGGTTATCTGGATAATGGCCGGGCCTCAGAATTACAGTATACTCTGGGGAGTAAACTTTTTCTCAGGCTTGATCTGGTCTGGAATCGGTCTGGCTACCTCACTGCTGTTGATGCAGCTGGCCAGGGAGGAGTATAAAGTTGCCTATTACGGACTTTTTGCTGCTGCTACCGGCCTGGCGGCAGCAGTAGCTCCAATAGTAGGTGGTGTACTGGCCGGGCTGGTCTCTGAAATAGCTTTACAGATAAATTTCTTGTATCTGGAGGGGCTTCATTTTATCTTTATTTTAACCTCTCTCTTAAGAGTTTTTTCTTTAAGTCTGCTGATTCGGGTGGAACTGGAAGAACAGCTCAGTCTACAGGAACTATTGACCAGGGGGATGGGAGATTTTTATCCTCTGCAGTGGGTGAGACATCTAACTGTAATGGGAGTACAGTCGATAGAAAACATAAACCTGACAGTGAGCCGGGGACTCTTGTACTGGGAATCTCAGCTGGAGGAGTTTTTGCTGAAGAGCCGCAGAATCTGGACAAGTACTGAAAGTAAAGCGGAAGAGTTTGACAGTAAAATCGAGGAAATAGTCAACCGGACTGAGGAAAAGGAGAGCTGGTTGATAGAAAAGATAGTTGCCCTTTACAACTGGCTGGAGGAGCTGGGCGAAAATGATGAGCGGTGACCAAAGTCATATTATTTAAAGGATAGATAACTTTATCATATAAAAATGAGCTGGATTAAATTTCTATTACTTTAGACACTTTAGAGGTTAGGAGGAGTGAATATGCTGGCAGAACTTTATCAAGAACTTCTGTATTATCTAATTAATTTTATTGAGTACCTGCCGACCTTGCTAACCGGGCTTGGAGTTTTTCTGGTTGGCTGGTTAACAGCTCTGCTGGTGAGAAAGGCCGTTAGGATTTTAGTGCGGATAGCAGGGGTTGATGTTACCATATATCGAGTCTGGTACGGCAAACTCAGTGAGCAGGAACGCCGCACTCGAGAAAAGAGCTGGAGCCCTTCCCTTCTGATTGCTCAGGGAATTTACTGGCTGATTATTATCACCACCTTGATGCTGGCCGCTAATGTGCTGGGCTTAACAGCGGCAGCCAATCTACTGGAAAGGTTTATTTCCTATATTCCCGAGCTGTTAATAGCGATAATTATACTTTCTTTAGGTACCTTTATTGCCCGGCGAGCAGCCCGGCTCAGCGAAAATTTTGCTATTTCACTGGGGGTCAAGTACGGCAAAGAGGTTGGCCTTATAGTTAAATTTTTTATAATTTTTGTTACCCTGCTCTCGGTCTTTGATTATTTAAATCTATTTAGCTTTATTTCCCTGGCAGGATTTACTATTATTACCGGCGCCATAACAGTCTCGCTCTTTATCATTCTTCTCTTTTGTGGTCGCAGGATTATTGCCTCTTATCTCTCACCACAGCTTAAAAACCTATCTCCGGAAGGGCATGCTGGTTGAGTTTGAAGATATTTCCGGCAGAGTGAGAGAAATTAGAAACTTTGTTACAGTGATTGATAGTGGAGAAGAAACTATATATTATCCCAATCAACTTCTTTTAGAAAAAAATATTCGCCAGCTTAAATATGAGAGAGAAGTGGATAAAACAGATTTACCTTGATTGTTACCTTTTATCAGCTATTATAATATTAAATATTAGTATAATGATAGGGCTTTATTGTTATTATATACTTAAATTCAAATAAAATGAGATCTTTGTATATCGATTCTGTTCTGATATAGTGCCTATGGCCACCCATCCAGTTGCCGATGACTGGGACTACATTGCCAGCGCTGAAACTGAAATAAAAGAACTGGGGAAATTTGTCTGCGAGCATGGGTTCAGGGTGATCATGCATCCCGAACAGTTCACGGTTCACAACAGCGACAGACTGCAGTTTAATTTGAACTTTTGTTTATAACTATGTTACAATTAAATTTATGAAGGTAAATAATGGAGTGATAAACATGGTTAGACCCAAAAAAGAGAGAAGAATTGAAAATATCCCGGAATCCAAATTGTATAAACCCGCCGGTATTCCAAATAACAGACTGGAGAGAGTTTCACTCACTTTTGAAGAAGTGGAGGCAGTGAGGCTCAAAGATCTTGAGGGATTAAATCAGCAGGAAGCAGCTGCTAAAATGGAAATTTCCCGCCCCACCTATCAACGCATCCTGACAGAAGCCCGCCAGAAAATTGCGGAAGCTTTGATTGAGGGAAAATCACTTAAATTTGAAGGAGGCAGCTATCGCCTGCAGCCCCGCTGCGGCAAGTGCGGAAAGGATATAAAAGATTCCCATCCTGCCAGATACCGGCATGGTCAGGCCAGATGTCAGGAATGTGAGTGAGGGATAATTTTTTCAACTATCAAACTTTATTTTAAGCGTACAGCTAATTAAGGATAAAATCAGAGTCAGCATACTTTTGACCAAACCGGAACCGCTGATACCTGCAGGCAGTACACTGGTTATGTCTGCATAGGTAGGGTTCCGGTTTTATTTTAGATGTTATTGACATATGATTATAACTATGGTAAAATATAATTGAATTGAACAAATGCTCATAAAAGGAGGGGTAGTTATGCCACGTGGAGATGGAACAGGACCAGATGGGTTAGGACCAATGACAGGCAGAAATGCTGGCTACTGCGCGGGTTATAATGTGCCGGAGTATGCTAATACTGGAGCTGGTAAAGGTTTAGGACTGGCTCGTGGATTTCGTGGAGGTAGAGCCTCCAGAGGGGCAAGACCTGCAGGACCTCCAGCTGGAGCAGTCAGACGTTCTCGACTGGCAGAACCACAGGTTTCGGAAGAAAAAGCTAAGGAAATAGAATTGAAAAATTTAAAGAGAACAGCTGAAGATCTGGAAGATCAGATGGAAGCTGTCAAAGAGAGAATTCAACAATTGCAGGCGGAGACTGACTAAGGATTTAAATCATTATCAGGTCATATAAAGAATTAATCTATCCGCTCCCTCTGAAACAGGGGGGGCGGACAGATTAATTAAAAATTATATTGAAAATGAGGAGCAAAAACTTCACAATACTTTATTACTTGATATAACAAAGGGGGGTGGCTGATGGACAGGCCTTTAATTGGTATTACTACTTTTCGCAAGCAGGAAGAAGATTTACAGGCAGCTTTTGGCCGGGTTGGCTGCAGCTATGTGCAGGCTGTTTATGAGGCCGGAGCTCTGCCACTTCCTATCCCTATAATTGATAGCAACTACGAAGAAGTAAAAAATTATGTGAAATTGATTGATGGCCTGGTTCTGAGTGGGGGGCAGGACATTTCCCCAGAATTTTATAAAGAAAATGTTGATTCTGCTAAAAATTGTGATAAAAGAAGAGATAAATGGGAAGTCACATTATTTCTGAAAGCTTATCGATTAAATCTGCCAATTTTAGGTATATGTCGGGGATTACAGCTTATGAATGTGGCCTGCGGAGGCAGTTTATATCAGGACCTGGAAAAACAGTTTGCTGAAGTTGCTTCCCAGCACTTAGATAAACACAAGAATGATTATTCTCATCATAAAATTGAAGTCATCCCCAATAGTCAGTTGTCAGATATCTTATGTTCAGTTAATTCAATAGAGGTGAACTCCCGACATCACCAGGCAGCAAAAGAAATAGCAGATAATTTTAAAATAAGTGCTAAATCTGATAGGGGTATAGTGGAAGCAATTGAAGATCCTGACAAAAACTTTGTGGTTGGAGTTCAATGGCATCCAGAAGACCTGATAAATGACAATCCCTGTTTTAATCAATTGTTTTCAGCACTTGTCGAGGAAGCAATTAAGATTAAATATAATCATCTGGTTACAACCAGCAGAAATTATAAGATGTGATAAAATTTAAGAGGTGATTAAAATGAAAATTGCCGTAACCGCTGAAAGTAAAAGCACATCTGATGTGAAAGTTGATCATAGATTTGGCAGAAGTTCTTACTTTTTGGTCTTCAATCAGGAAAATGAAAATATGGAATACATTAAAAATCAAGCTGCAGAAGCAGGGCACGGAGCTGGAATTGAAGCAGTTCAAACTTTAGCGGACAGAGATGTGGATCTTCTTATCACAGGTAGAGTCGGTCCTAAAGCATTCGAAGGGTTAAAAGAGGCAGAGATTGAGATTTATCTTACCGAAGATTGCACCGTAAATGAAGCACTATCTGACTTTGAAGATGGAAAACTTAATCAACCCGACGAACCCACCAATCAAAAGCATCCAGGGCGGAAATAAGGTGATGGTATGAAAATTACAGTAATGAGTGGGAAAGGAGGAACCGGCAAGACCACCGCAGCTACAAATATGGCTTTATCCCTGAAAAATGTGCAATTTTTGGATGCTGATGTTGAAGAGCCAAATGCCAGTATTTTTTTAAAACCTGAATTTTTCGGGAACTCAGAAAAAGCCTGGCGTAATATCCCGGATATAGAGCAGAATAAATGCAGTGGCTGTAGATCCTGTATAGAGTTTTGTGAATATAATGCCCTGGCCAGGTTAGGAGAAAAAATAATAGTTTACCCGGAAGTTTGTAGTAGCTGCGGTGGCTGTAAAATTATATGCCCGGAAAATGTTATCAAAGTTAAGAAAAGACAGGTGGGAGAAATTACCGGAGGCAGGAGCACCTTTAATTCCAGAAGTATAGATTTCTGGCAGGGGAAATTAACCGTTGGAGAAGCTTCAGCAGTGCCACTAATTGCACAATTAAAGAAGAAGATAAACAAAAATAAGATGGTAATTATTGATGCCCCGCCTGGAGCTACCTGCCCAACCATTGAAAGTGCCAGTGATAGTGATTTTATTATTCTGGTTACAGAACCAACACCTTTCGGGCTTCACGATCTCAAGATTGCAGTTGAGCTGGCCCAAAAATTGGGAAATCCTTATGGAGTTATCATAAATCGTTCTCAACCTAAAGCTGATAATATTATAGAAGATTTTTGCCGTGATAAGCAGATAGATATACTTTTAAAGATACCCTTTTCCCGAGAAATTGCTGAACTTTATTCGCGCGGGATTCCATTCATAACAGAAATGAAAGATTGGCAGGACAAATTCCAGCAGATTATGGTTGATATTAAGGAGATAACAGCATGAAAAAACTGACTGTAATAAGTGGTAAGGGGGGTACAGGAAAAACTACTTTTGCAGCTAATCTGGCTTTTTTGGCGGATAATGTGGTCCTGGCAGATTGCGATGTGGACGCTCCCAATATGCATCTTTTAATGGCCCCTGA
>PWEJ01000058.1 GCA_003553485.1 Halanaerobiaceae bacterium
AATTTTGAAGCTATAGATTATGAAAACGATACGTTAATAATTTAGGTGCGAACTTATAATGATTAGTATAAACAGGGGGTGATCGCAAATATTATATCATCCCTGATGATATCAGAATTCCATGGAGGTAAATATTATGTTAATTTTTATTGAAACAAGCAAAATTCATCATTTTCGCAAAACACCTTTTAAGAATGCTGATATATCAGGGCGTAATTTAAGTGCTATAGCAGTCCCCTTAGCGGGGGACTGAGAGTTGAAACCAGTAGTACATCTGACCGTTAAGGGCCTCAATCAATAGCAGTCCCCTTAGCGGGGGACTGAGAGTTGAAACATCCCAGGTTATTTCGACTCTGTTGGTCAGGTCAGATAGCAGTCCCCTTAGCGGGGGACTGAGAGTTGAAACCCTTTTAGCCTCACCATTTATCGCTACTATCGACATAGCAGTCCCCTTAGCGGGGGACTGAGAGTTGAAACACCCCGGTTGAGATCGAGCGTTTTCTTCTCCAGATATAGCAGTCCCCTTAGCGAGGGACTGAGAGTTGAAACAGCAGATATTTCAAGTTGCTCAGTTGGGTTTGGTTGATAGCAGTCCCCTTAGCGGGGGACTGAGAGTTGAAACACCGACGATATATTTTATGGGCCTTATATCCTGAATAGCAGTCCCCTTAGCGGGGGACTGAGAGTTGAAACCATTCGCCTGGCGTCCCCAGCTCCATCAGATCTGCATAGCAGTCCCCTTAGCGGGGGACTGAGACTTTTTACAGATTATTATATTTTATTACAAGTTAAAACTTATTGCAGTCTTTATTCTAAGAAAACGTAATTTTGTATTTTTTGATAATTCATAAGTTTTATAGTATAATTTATTACATAACAAACAAAACTGATAAATAAACTTTGTTTTCCAGTTTATTTCTTTTATTTTTAAATAACGAAATATCCGAGGAGGACTGAGAATGGAGGAAAATTCACTAACCACCAGGAGTGGTTTAGGCAAAAAATTGATTATTATCATAGTTTTAATTATTATTGTTTTAGGTCTGGGGATAAGTTTTAGTGTTTATCGCTCTCAACAACGATTACTCGATAATTTTATTGAAGATAGAATGGAAGCCAGTCGCAATGTGATAACCAGTTTTTTTGAGCAGCAGCAAGAGGAAATACTTACTGTAAGTACTTTATTAGCGGAATTACCTATTTTACAGGAAGCTGGAGGAGAAGATGAGCGTGAAATTGCTATTGAACAGTTAACTCCTGTTATGTCTGCCCTGGAAGAACGGGATATTTCCGTTATTCATTATCGTGCTCCCTATGATACATCTTTTTTGCGGGCCCATAATCCAGATAATTATGGTGACACCACTGACAGGCAGGCAATATTAGATGTGGCTGAGCAGGAAGAATCCTTGCGGGGCATGGAAAGTGGGGCTTACGCTTTCGGCTTTCGAGGCTGGAGCCCTGTCTGGTATCAGGAAGATTTGATTGGTACTATGGAAGTTAATAGAGATTTTTCGGAAGAAGTTTTAGCTCAACTGTCTGATACAGCAGAGGCTGGCCTGGAATTATATGTTCCCGAAGAAGAAATTAATGATTATCAACTTTTTTCAGAGGCTGGTTTAAGTAGAGAAGACTTTTCGGCGGAAGAATTCGAGGAAAGTAGAAGAGCAGACGAAAATCCAATTTTTCTAGATGATGAGGTCGCTTATTCTTATCTGCCCCTATATAGTTATGAAGATGAATTATTAGCCGTTCTCAGTATTAACTTATCCATTGCTGAATATCAGGATATGATATTCACTGAAATAACCACAATCCTCGGGTTAAGTTTATTATTGTTAATCTTAGGAGGAGCAGGATTATATCTCTTTAATCGTCAATATATTGTTAAACCTATTCAAGAAACAGCAGCAGATTGCCAGAAGATTGCTGATGGTGATATGACGGTAAAAGTTCCAGATTCAAAAATCAGTAATGATGAAGTCGGAATGATGAGAGAAGGTTTTAATCTAATTACAAGTAATTTAAATAAGGTATTAACCAGGGTAAAAGATTCTTCCCAGGAAGTAAAAAGTTATAGTAAAGAATTTGAAGAGGTGAGCAAAGAATTAAAAGTAGCAACAGAAGAGACGGCTCAAAACATCACTGGAGTAGCAGAAAATGGAGAAAACATCCAAAACGAGATGGAAAAGTTAGCAAGTATCGCAAATCAATTACAGGAAGAGAGCGATACTCTTAAGAATAATATTCAGAAATCTTTACAGGTGGCAGAAAGCTCTGCTGAACAGGCCGAAGCTGGCAAAGAATCTGTTAATGATGCTATTAATCAGCTTGATGTGGTAAATGAAACAGTTAATTTTGCTATGGATGCTATTGAAAAGCTTGAAAAACGCTCTACTCAAATAGGTGAAATGATCGATCTGATTGAAGGGATTGCTACTCAGACCAATCTGCTCGCTCTAAATGCTGCAATTGAAGCTGCCCGAGCAGGAGAAAAGGGAAGAGGCTTTTCAGTAGTAGCGGAGGAGATCCGCAAATTAGCAGAGGAGTCTTCAGAAACAGCTGGAGAAATTACCAGTCTGATTGAAGATATACAATCAGAAACAATAGCTACTGTTAAATCCATGGAAAAAAATATAGAAGAAGTAATGATTCAGTTAAATATTATCAAAGATACAGGAAACAAATTGGAAAATATAGCATCTAACTCTAAAAGCACTAAAAAGCAGGTAGAAGAGATAGAAGGATTTATTGCTGGAATGGATGATACGGTAACAGAAATCAATCAGGCTCTCAATAGAGTGGCAGCCACAGTTGAAGATAATGCTGCTAGCTCGGAGGAAGTATCAGCGTTAGCTGAAGAGCAGACTTCTTCTATTCAAGAACTTGGTGGAGCAGCCGATAAATTAAATGAAAAAGCTACTCTGCTGGCCAGGATGATAGAAGAATTTAAGTTATAATTTAAACTGGCTGAAAAAACTGTTGATAACACCATTTTTAGATTATAACTCATGCCAACCCCCGCTGAAAATTGTGGGGGTTTTTGCTTTCAAAAAAATTTGGCAGGAATTTATTAAAAAATGTAGAAGTATTAATTACAAGCATTTTTTCATTAACCTGCTAATGAATTAATATAGCGGGTAATTACTATAATTTTCGGGGAGGTAATAATTTTATGAGTAAAAGAATTATGATGTTTCTTTTGATTTTAGTTTTTCTTTTTTCTTTCACCATGGTTGAGGCTGTAGCACTGGATGATATGCCGGAGAAGCCTGACAAACTTAGCATTATCGCCTTAGATATTGATGTCGATCAATTTGGTGAAGGGGTAGAAATATTTGAAGAGGAATACGGAATTGAAGTAGAATGGATGGAATATCCTTACGGAGATTTATGGGATCAAATTACTACCAGTGTAGCTGGTGGTTCAACAGTGGATTTATATATGATGAGCAGGTCATGGCATGCAGAATTGGGACAGCTTGGTATGGCTATGCCACTTGATGAGATAGTCTCTGAAGAAGAATTAGCTGAAGTCAATGAGAGATTTTTTGATGCAACCGTTGAATTTGTTAGTTCTCATGGACATCAGTGGGCTATACCTGGGACTGCAGCAACAGTATCTTTCTTTTACAATGAGTCTATGTTGAATGAACTTGGATATGAAGAACCACCAGCAACTTGGGATGAATTGCTTGATATTTCTCGTGAGGCTATTGATGAAGGCTTGGCTAGTTATGGGTTCTTTCCAGGCTGGTTAGCTGGTCATGAAGATGGAATGGTCTGGTTTGACATTTTCTTAAGGCTTCATGATGGTCGCTGGATGAACGAAGATAGAACTGAGTGGGTTTTCAATGACGAAAAGGGTGTAGAGACTCTGGAATTTATGAAAGATATACTAGATGAAGGCTTAATACCTCAGGCAGCTCTTGAACAAACTGATTGGGATAATTATCATTATTTTCTTTCCGGGGATCAGCCCTTTGAAATCAACTGGAATTTTGTGTATCAAACTGCGATTGATCCAGATCAATCTGATATAGTTGATGATTTTGCAGTTGGTCATATACCTGGCATTGAAAGAGAAAGCTATACTCTTATGGGTGGAGGAGGTTACGCAATTTCACCGACAACTCGTTCACCTGAATGGTCCTTTAAATTACTGGATTACATGCATCGAGAAGAAGGAGCTTTAGGAGTAATGGATGAACAGGCTGGTGCAGAAGCTGTAATAGAAGACATTTATTTAAATTATGAAGATTATGGATTGACTCTTGATGAATATCCGATGTTAGAAGTTTTCCAGGAACAAATGGAATATGCCAGTGTTGAGCCCTATGGCCGTCCAAGTGGTTACTTAACTTGGTATTCTGAGTTTAGAGATAATATTTTCACTCCAGCTATGCATAGAGCTTTGCAGGGAGAACAGGATATCCAAGAAGCTCTAGATGAAGCTCAGGAAGAGGCACAAAACATGCTAGAATCCGAAGGGCTTTAAAAGCTTGCTTTAGCTTTAAAGGTAAATTCATTTTGTAGGTTAAACCTCTCTGGCAGTGAAATTATTAAAATAGCTACCAGAGGGGTTTTTGCCTTGTTTTCTGTCAGTTAATTGTTCGATAAACCAAAGTATTCATAATGGTAATTTGTCGAGGAAATTATAAACTGCTCATAATATTTAAAAAAATACATATTATAAGATTAGCCAAATGATAATGGCAAATTTTCTATAATCAAGAGAAAAAGGAGGTAATTAAGTGAAAAGCAAGGAAATATCAGAGGGGAAATTAGGAGCTTTAATGATGTCTCCTGCAATATTATTAATAATAGCTACAGCTGTAATACCAATTTTATATGTTTTTTATTTATCAACGCGAGATATCAGAGGAATAATGGATATGGGTTTTATTGGTTTAGAAAATTATAGGACTATAATAGAAACAGGCAGGCTACAATCTGCTCTTGTAGCGACTTTTTTATTTGGCTTTGGCACCATTGCCTTCCAAATGGTAGTTGCGATGATTGTAGCCTTGGCCTTGAATGTTGATTTCAAAGGACGAAATATTATACGCTCTTTAATATTGATTCCCTGGGCTATTCCCACTGCTTTAGTGGGGGTTATGTGGAGTAGGTTTTTATCTTCCACAGATGGTTACTTTAATGCTGTATTGCGTCTTTTGCAGTTAGCCGAAGGGGAGGTAAATTGGTTTCTAAGTCGAGGAACAGCTATTATGATGGTAATTTTAGTGGATTCCTGGAAATTTACCGCAATTTTTGTAATGATATTTTTAGCTGGTCTCCAGGCCATTCCCAATAATTTTTATGAGGCGGCTCTTGTGGATGGAGCAAATCGCTTGCAGCGTTTTATTCATCTGACTTTACCGATAATGAAGCCAGTAATTTTAGTTGCTTTAATCATGAGAACAATTTTTGTTTTTCATGCTTTTGATTTAATATTTATATTAACAGGTGGTGGACCTGGGGATGCTACTAGAGTTTTATCATTCTATACCTATCAAGAAACCTTTTCTTTTCTCAGACATGGCAGGGGTTCAGCTGCAGCTTTTATATTATTTCTTTTAACAGGTATAGTGACAGTTTTATATATTAAATTTTTAGGCACCGAAAATTAATATTGATAGGAGTGAGTTTTATGGGTTCCTTAGAACTTTCTGGTTGGTTTAAGGTCTTACACAGAGCAGTTATAACCTTAATTATAATAACTGTATTATTACCTTTTTATTGGATAGGTATTATGAGTGTGACTCCACAAAGGTATATTGCAGGTCAAGCTATACCAACGATGATTCCCCGCGAACCTTCTCTAGGGGCTTATCAGGCTATATTAGGTTTAATTGAGATTGAATCAGGGCCCGGGCGAAGAGCAGCGATGATGTTCAGCAGATCTTTATTTAACAGCATTGTAGTAGCCGCTTTTTCAACTTTTTTTGCTTTGATTCTAGGAATTCTAGCAGCCTATGCTCTATCAAGATTAGATTTTCCTGGTAAAAAAGCTTCATATGTTTTGATTTTAGGCAGCAGATTACTAGCTCAGATAACTCTTGCAGTTCCATTATTTACAATATTTAGGACTTTCGAAGTCTTAGATACTTATTTGCCCTTAATTATAATGAACACCTCTTTTTGTATGGCCTGGGTTACCTTAATTATGGATAATTATTTTGATATGATTGATAGCGAAATGGAAGATGCGGCCAGAGTAGATGGCTGTACTAGGTTTGGAGCTTTTTGGAGAGTTTTACTTCCAATGGCCCGTCCTGGTATAATTTCAGTCATGCTAATCTCCTTTTTATTTTCCTGGGGAGAGTTTCTCTATGCTCTATTATTTACCTCTAGTATGTCAGCCCGGACAATGCCTGTGGTTTTATCAATGTTTTTAGGGCAGTATGCTATTGAATATCGTTTATTGGCTGCTGGTTTAGTTCTTGGAGTGCTTCCGCCGGTGTTTTTGGCTTTATTATTTCAGCGCTTTATCATCACCGGTTTGACTCAGGGGGGCCTCAAAGGATAATTTGTTCTGAAATTTACCAGTAAAAAACTATAAAATTTGGTAAATAGTATTAGAAAACTTAATAGAAAGATTTTTAAGCAGATTAAACTGAGCAATATAACTAATTTCCCAGCTTAATCTGCTTAATTTTTTATTAAAAATTATGTTATTTTTGAAAAATATTCAAAAATAACAAGGATATATATAAGAAATAGCTAATATTAATAATATAGCTTAAATAAAACAAGAAACAAAAAATTAAGCAACTCTAAAAAACAGGAGGGGGATTTAAGTGGTTAGTTGTCAAAATATTTTTAAAACAAGTGGTCGGCTGTTTTTGTTGTCTTCTCTGATTGTTATTTTACTGCTCTTAGTCTCTGGCATTGCTCTGGCTGAAGATGATCATGTTTTGAGGACCAGAGCTAGAAATGGTATGGACATGACTACTCTAGACCCTGCTCATATGATTGGCAATGAAGAGGATAATATCGGTTTGGCTATTTATTCTCGCTTAATTGAACTAGATCCTGATGATCCTTCTCAATATAGGCTGGATGCCGCTGAAGTTTTTGAAGTAAATGAAGAGGGAACGGAGATTTATTTTGAATTAAAAGAGGGGATTCGGTTTCATAATGGATATGGGGAATTGACTGCTGAAGATGTTAAGTTTTCCTATGAAAGAATAATAGATCCAGAAGTTGAGGCAGCCTATGCTGATGATTTTGCCACTTTGGAGCGAGTAGAAGTTATTGATGATTATAGTGGCAGGATAATTCTTTCAGAAGTCTTTCCAGGGATATTAACAAGAACTTTACCTCTTTTAAGGGGTAGTATTTTAAGTAAAGAAGCTTTTATAGATATTGGGGCAGAGAGTTTTGCCACTAATCCCATTGGTTCCGGACCCTATCAATTTTCTGAATGGAGACCAGGAGAAAAAATGATTCTCACCAGAAATGAAGATTATTATCGGGAACTACCTGATTTTGCCCGGATTGAAATCTATCCAATTGTTGAAGAGGAAGCAGCTGAAGTTGCCTTTGATACCAGGGAGCTAAACGAGACCAGAATTTCTTTGGATTCCATTGACCGCTATGAACGAGAAGAAGATGTAAATGTTCACGAGCTTGATATGCTGCGGTTTATCTGGGTTGGCTTTAATCATCAAGAACCTCCCTTCGATGATATTAAAGTTCGAGAAGCTATGAGGTATGCCATAGATGTCGATGAAATTATTGAAGGTGCTTTTAGAGGTGCCACTGAACGGGCCAATACCTTGCTTCCCTCTGGAATTTTAGGACATTGGGCTGATGCCCCTGCTTACCAACAGGATTTAGAGAAAGCTAGAGAGTTATTGGCAGAGGCTGGCTATAGTGAGGGATTTTCTACAAAACTAGCCAGCTATGCCGTAAGTACAGAGCTTACCACTGCCCAGATTGCTCAATACCATCTTACACTAATTGGGGTTAGACCTGATATTGAATTAATTGAAGGGGGACAAGCCTATCCGTTATTAAGGCAGATAGACAGACCAGGGATGCATGTTTCTTCCTTTACTCTTAATCCTGACCCCGGTTACTGGACTGAATGGTATACCAATAACCAGATTGGCAGCTGGAATTATATGCACTGGGAAAATGATGAATTTCAGGAACTTCATGATAAAGCTAACTTAGAGCCTGATCCTGACAGAAGGGCAGAGCTTTATGGGGAGATGCAAAAGATTATGGATGAAGATGTAGTTTTTATTCCAATTTCCTATGATATCGGTGTTCATGCCAGTAGAGATTATATAAATCCAATTTATCTTTATCATTATTCTCTCTACCAACATTTTAAAATTGTTGATTGATGGCTTTAAATTCATTCCTTACCTGCCTCGGCTAATTGGCTGGGGCAGGTAAATCTGGAGTAAATTTAATATTTTTTGCTGGGAGGGGGAGAAGATGTTTTTATATATTGCCAGAAGAGCATTGCTTATATTTATAACTGTGCTAGGAGCTATTATACTTCTATTTATTTTGTTTCAATTCATGCCTGGCGATATGGCGACAATTTTACTTGGACCCAGGGCTTCTGAAGCTCTGGTAGAAAGTTATCGAGTTAGGATGGGCCTGGACCAGCCCGTCTATATTCAAATTTCCAGATATTTAGCTAATGTTTTTCGGGGTGACCTGGGGACCGATGTTTTAAATCATATACCCGTTAGAAGACTGGTTATGAATGTACTGCCGAACACAATTATTCTGGCTTTTTCAGCAATTTTATTAGCCTGTTTAATAGGGATTCCCCTGGGAGTCTTTTCAGCTGCCAATAAAGGTTCTTTTTTTGACCTCTTATCAGGCTTCTTATCAATTTCCATGATTACTATTCCCCATTTTTTAGCTGGAATTTTATTATTGTTAATCTTTGCCGTCTATCTGGGATGGTTTCCTGCTATGGGGGGAGGCCAGCCAGGAGATATGATTAACCAGCTTTATCATCTTGTTTTGCCGGCACTGGCTTTAAGCCTTGGGTGGATTGGTTATATCGCCAGGCTAACAAGAGCGACGGTATTAGAAGAATTAGGAGCGGACTATGTTAGAACAGCCAGAGCTAAGGGTTTACAGGAGCGCGTTGTTCTTTATAAACATGTGCTCCGCTGTTCAATTATACCTGTTATAGCAGTGATCGGGGTTGGTTTTGGCAATTTAATGGGAGGGGCGGTTCTTATAGAAATAGTATTTCATAGACCTGGTCTTGGTTATTTAATTTATAATGCCATAGCCACCAGAAATTTTCCGGTTTTGCAGGGTGGTTTGATTATCGCTATTTTTCTTTATGCATTAGCTAATTTTATCGCTGATCTTTCCTATGTTTTTATTGATCCCAGGGTTAGGGGGGAATAGCTATGATGATTGATGACGTAGTAGAGCCTGTTGAATCTAAAGGACCTTCCAAAAAGAAATCTAAACTTAAAAAACTGTTGAGCACTCCTGCTGGCTTTGTGGGAGGACTAATGGTTTTAATTATAATTTTACTGGCAATTTTTGGTCCTTTAATTGCTCCTCGAGATCCACTGCAGATAAATGTTATCAATAGGTTTGAACGACCAAGTAGAGAGTTTCGCCTGGGAACAGATGATATTGGCAGGGATCTATTGAGTCGAATAATATATGGCTCTAGAATAGCTCTAACTGTAGCTATTCCCGCAATTATATTTGGGGTTATACTGGGTCTTATTTTAGGAATTATTGCAGGATATAGTTCGGAGAAGATTGATAGTTTCATGATTGTGTTTTTTGATATTTTGAGATCGATGCCGGCCCTTATCTTTGCTATAGTGATCTTGACCATGATTGGACCTAACCTTTATATATTGCCAATAATCATGGGGGTTACCAGGGTGCCAATCTATGGCAGATTGATCAGGGCCTCAACTCTAAGGATTAAAAATAATGAGTACGTTTTAGCTTCCCAGGCTCTGGGAGGCTCAAAAATGCAGACAATGTTTAAGCATATTTTCCCTAATGTAGTCGCTCCCTTATTTATCCAGGCTGCAATGGATATTCCAATAATGATAACCTTTGAAGCAGGTTTAAGTTTTCTTGGTTTAGGGGTACCACCACCAGCTCCTAGCTGGGGACATATTCTAAGAACAGGTTATCTAAATGTAAGACATGCACCTCATATTGTTATATATGGGGGATTGGCTTTGATAATAGCAACTTTAGGTTTTACCCTTCTAGGAGAGACTTTAAGAGATGTTTTCGATCCCAAGCTGCAGAGGAAGGGAGAAAATTAAATAAACTAAAGGAAGGAAGATTATCTGGTGACTAAAAACAAAAACTTTTATCAAAGTTCTCACCTTTTATCTGCAGAAGAGTTAGAACAGATTAATATATTCAGTCTGAAAATTTTAGCAGAAATCGGGGTTGATATTGAAGATGAAGTGTTGGAAGCTAAGTTGGTTAAAAATGGCTGTCAGCTTAAGAATGGTAGATTAATATTTCCAGGTCAATATATCGAGGAAGTAATTGAAAGGCAGATAGAATTTCAGGAAACTAATGTTAATCCAGCTTTGAGATTTAAAAATCCCCTTTCTGGTGCTGAAAAGAGGCTGGCGGCGGGGAAACTTTATAGTCAGCCCTTCGGTACGGTAGCCCGGATATTAGATTTAGATAGCTTTCGACCTAGATCCGTCAGGGAAGAAGATTTACTGGACTTAATTCAGTTGCAAAATACTTTAAAAAATATTGATTTCACAGGTGCCTCCGTTATTCCCGGAGATTATCCTGCTAAAATCAGGGAATTGTTGATGGTTGAAAAAGCACTGCGTTATAGCAGCAAAGTTTATGGAGGTATAGCAGTCTCCAGAAGTTCAGAAGTCGATTATATTATAGAACTATACAGGATAGTGCAAAATAGTCAGCCTGAACCGATAGCAGGGCTGGGAATATCTCCTGAAAGCCCCCTGAGTTATCCCAAAGAGATTACTGATATTATGGAAAAAGTGGCCCGGGCCGGAATCCCAATTAAGATTTTAGTTGCACCTATTGCGGGTTTGACCTCACCACTGACTATAGCCGGTTCGCTGGCCCAGCTAAATGCTAGTATGCTGGCTTTTATGGCAATCTTAGCTATAACCGGTTCCCAGACTTTAGTTCTCTTCTGTTCCAGATTATCTTTTCCCAACATGAGAAAAGGTTATTCTATTTGGGGTTTGCCAGAGATTGGTCTGGCCAGTGCCTCTGCAGTTCAATTAGCCAGTTATTATAATTTACCCTCTATTGTTTATGGTCCATCTACAACCTCCTGTAATATAGATGTGCAAGCCGGTTATGAAAAGGCTATTAATGCTCTCCTGCCGGCATTAGCTGGTGCCAATGTATTATCAGGGGCTGGAAGTTTAGCTAGCAATACCTTAGCCTCAAAAGTTCAGTTAGTGATTGATAATGAAATTATTACCCTGGTTAAAAAGATTGTAAAAAATTATAAGGCAAATCCAGAAACCCTGGCCCTGGAAGTAATCAAAGAGGGAATTGAAGAGGGTAACTTTATTGCAAATAGTCATACTGTCAAGCATTTAAGAGCGGGAGAAATTTACCATTCAGATCTCGGTTTTGCTAGTTTCTGGCATGAGTGGGAGAATGAAGGATTTCCTCAACTGGCCGATAAGGCAAAAGAGAAGATTAAGGACATTTTGCAAGTCAAAGCAGAGCAACTACTATCTGCAGAACAGGACAAAGCCTTTAAAAAAGTTTTGAGCCAGGCGGAAAAGAACTTGTTTTAAATAATGGCTGGCTTAAAGCTGATATTTTTTGAATTTATTCTGACAGGGAGGACCTCCAGCATACCAAATTTCTTTGCTGGCAGGGGCTATAATCCAGGCAGCTCTAGTCAACAATCTATCTTTGTAATTTGAATTTGACTCAGGATGCCTACAAATTGATTGAGGATGGTTAAAGTGGTCTTGTAAAAACATCTGGCTGATTGTAGGTGAGATCTGACCAGAATTTTCATCTAATAAATTAGCCATGCGTTTTTGCCTCATAATAGATGAGGTTTTTCTTTTTTTCTCCTTGGGAGTTTTAGCTTCAGGCTCCTGGCAGGCAAATCGTGCAGTTAAATAATGATTGGTATGGCAGAAATGACTGCTATAATGGCTTACTTCAATATCCTCTGCTGTGGCTTCTAAATTATATATTTCATCTTTATTGGATATGACCAGGTTAAAACAACCAGCGCGTTTTGCCTTTAAAACAACAGCTAGGGCATCTTTTAAGCTGCGCTGTCTGAGGATTTCTGCTATAATTAAATAAGTTGGCACTCCAATTTTTATATTCAGCCTAGGAACTGAATTCCAGCAAACTGCTAGCTGAGAAGAATTAAGGCCGGCAGCTGCTAGCATGCCAGGATAGCTATAGGAGATGACATCAGGATCTTTTTTTGATCTTCTAATTAATAATAGATCGCTGAAATTTTCTGTCCATTCCAAAAAATTATCCCAGGTCTGGCCGATAATCACTTGACCATTTTTAGTTGAATTGCCAGTAGCGGCAAAGACCGTGCAGTTATTACCATGGTTAAAGATATTTCGCTCTTCATTTAGAGAGATCATTATTAAATCAGCATAATTTACTCCAGCCCCAGTAGCTATTCCCTGCAGTTCTCTCTCCAGGGTTGGAGAATATTCCTTAATATAGGGTAAAAATTTAGCGATAATATCTCGAGATTCCTTTAAAGACACCCCTTGATATTCATTATAACGGTGAAAAAAATCGATGGTATCTTTAATTTTATTTTTAAGCTTTTGCCCATATTCAAGACCTCTTTCGGCTGGCTCACCACTAATTTCAAAAAACGCTGTTCTTCCAATTGACATTTTAAGCCCCTCCTTAAATTGAGGGCATATATTTAGTTGAAAAATTGAAAAAATTATTTTTGTTAAAAACAGAAGATTTGACATAGAAAAACCCTCTAACTTTGCTCTAAACAATAGTTAGCCTTTAATTGATAACTTAAAAACTTTGTCAAAAAATTATCATTAAGAGCAAATTAGAGGGTGCTTTAGATATTTTAAAGAAATTAGTTACTATCCTGCTCCTGGCAATTAGGGCAGATTCCATAAAATTCTAAGCGATGATCTTTTACTTCAAACTCAGTGTTATTTTCAATTTTATCATTTAGACTATCTTTGTGAGGAATATCTAAATCAAAGACTCCTTCGCATTCAGTGCACTGGAAATGATAATGATTATTGGGGACTCCGTCAAAACGACTGTAGGTACTGCCGTAATCCAGGATCATGATTTCTCCCATTTCTGAAAGCACGTTAAGATTACGGTAAACGGTTCCTAAGCTAATGTTCGGTATCTCTTCTTTGACTTTTTCATAAATCCAGTCTGCAGTAGGATGGACATCTGTATCCTTTAAAACTTCCAAAATAGCTTTGCGTTGCTTGGTCATTCTGGTATTTTTACTCATGATTTTCCCTCCCTTAAAATTAATGACAATTTAATCTCTGCTAATAATAAAATAGTTGATTATTAATAGATTTATTGTATAATCTTTAATAATGCGAAAATGAAATATTGATTTTTGTAGAAAAAATATTTTTAATAAATATTAGTCAATTAATATAATTAATAATCAATGCTGCTATCTAGAGTATACCAAAATGTCCTTTGATAATCAAGATTAGAAGTAAATTTAAGAATATTTATCTAGAAAAATAATAACTGTAAGAAAGTAAAATATTACATTTCGTGTTTATATCTTTAGATATAGTTTGAATAGTTGTTGCGAAGGACTTTTAATGATATAATTTTATTTAATGAAATATTAATTATTATTTATTTACATGAGGTGATTATATGTCCAAAAAGAAAAAGATTTTAACTGGCGATAGACCTACTGGTAGATTACATCTAGGTCATTATGTTGGTAGCCTGGAAAATCGAATAAAATTACAGGATGAGTATGATACCTTTGTGATTATAGCAGATGTTCAGGCTTTAACCACAAATTTTGAGGAACCGGAAAAGATCAAAAGAGATGTTCGACAGGTTGCTTTAGATTATCTGGCCGCTGGTATAGACCCTGAAAAGACTACTATTTTTATCCAATCAATGGTGCCTCAGATAGCTGAATTAACTGTTTTTTATTCCATGCTGGTAACTGTAAATCAACTGGAAAAAAATCCAACGATTAAATCTGAGGCTGCTCAGTATAATTATCAGGAGATGACCTACGGTTTTTTAGGATACCCTGTTAGTCAGGCAGCAGATATCACCTTCTGTCGGGCCCATTTAGTGCCGGTGGGAGAAGACCAGCTGCCCCATATTGAGCAGACCAGGAGAATAGTCAGGAAGTTTAATAATATGTATGGGGAAGTTTTTCCAGTTCCAGAAGCTAAAATAAGCAATGTTTCTCGATTGGTGGGGCTTGATGGTGAGGCCAAGATGAGTAAAAGTTTGAATAATGCCATCTTTTTAAGTGATGATGAAGAAACTGTAGGCCAGAAAATAAATCAGGCTGTTACCGATCCTCAAAGAATAAGAAAGGATGACCCGGGTAATCCTGATGTATGTACAGTCTATGCTTACCATAAAGTCTTTAACCCGGAAGAAGAAGCAGGAATTGCTGAACAGTGTCGTAAAGGCACTATTGGTTGTGTTGACTGCAAGGGTATTTTAACAGATAAAATCAATGATTTTTTAGAGCCCATGCGGGAAAGAAGGGCTTACTATTTAGAAAAACCGGAAATAATTAAAGAGATCCTGTATTCCGGAGTGGAGCGAGCTAGAAAAGAAGGAGAAAAGACTATGGCTAAAGTAAGAGAAGCTATGGAGATAGATTATGATGCTGATAAAGGATTTTTAGCCCGCTAAGAATTTTTGGTTACAGGATATTCAAAGATGGCAAAATTGATAGGCTCTGCTCTTATAACTAACTACTAAGATAAGCTCCATGAGAGGTGATTGATTTAATGTTCGATAACAAAAACTCAACTGAAGAGAAGCCTTTACAGGTAGGCCTACTGTTTGGAGGGCGCTCAGCTGAACATGAGGTTTCACTAATGTCTGCTCGTTCTGTTTATTCCAGGGTAGCCCTTAAAGGAGTTAGATGGGTTCCTCTGGCTATCTCCCAGTCGGGCAAATGGTTAAACCAGGAAGTTTCGACTAAATTAATTACAGGAGAGATTGACCGCATCCCCCAGAAGTTTGAAGAAGAACATAATTCTCTTTTAGCCAGCGTCAAGAAAAATTTACCCTCGACAATTGATTTGATTTTTCCGTTACTGCATGGGCCCTATGGCGAGGATGGCAAGATGCAGGGATTTCTTCAGACTCTTTCTATTCCCTTTGTGGGCTCAAAAACTGCTGCCTCTGCTGTGGCTATGGATAAGTCCTTTGCCAAAAATATTTTTGAACGTCATAATATCAGGCAGGCTAAATATTTTTTATTGACTGCAGAAGATATTAAGGATAAAGAGAGCATTGTTAAGTTAGAGGAGCGACTGGTAAAGGAGATCGACATTCCCTGTTTTGTCAAACCAGCCAGTCTAGGTTCCAGCATTGGGATCTCTAAAGTTAAAGAGCTAAAGGAATTGCTGCCGGCTATCAGGTTGGCTTTAGAGTATGATGACCGAATATTGATAGAGGAATTTATTGCCGGGCGGGAAATTGAGTGTTCAGTTTTAGGAGACTGGCAGGAATGTGAAGCCTCTAAACCGGGAGAAATTATTCCTGGACATGAATTTTATGATTATGAGGCCAAATATTTCTCTAATAAGACCAATTTAGTAACTCCAGCCCAGTTGCCGGCGAAAATTGAGCAGCAGATTAGAGAATTGGCCTGTCGTTCTTTTCGACTTTTGTATTGTGATGGTTTAGCAAGGGTGGATTTTTTTGTTCAGGAGAATAATGAGATATATCTCAATGAAATAAATACACTACCTGGTTTTACAGAGAAGAGCATGTATACAAGAATGTGGGAAGCTACAGGCCTATCCTATGAGGCTGTAGTTGAGAAACTGCTGAAATTAGCCATAAAAGATTAACTATCTAGTCCTTAGATAAAAATGCAACTATGAAAATAAAGGAGAAAAAGAGGAGAGATTTAAGGTGAGCACCAGTATAATGGATATCATGGGACCGGTTATGGTAGGACCATCCAGTTCTCATACTGCTGGAGCGGTAAATCTTGGTAGAATGGTTGGTGCAATAAGCGGAAGACCAGTAGAAAAAGTGGTTTTTAAACTTCACGGCTCTTTTGCTAAGACTTGCCAGGGGCATGGGACTGACCGGGCTTTATTGGGAGGTATTTTAGGATTTAAACCTGATGATATTAGAATTAAAGAGGCCTTTTCTCATGCTCAAAGAGCGGGACTTAAGTATGAATTTCAAACAGTTGATTTAAAAGGCGTGCATCCCAATACTGTAATATTTGCTGTACATACTATCAGAAAAAAAGCTAACGGCCAAAGCACAAATAATACTGTTACTATTCAGGGATCCTCCAGAGGCGGTGGAGAAGTGGAAATAACAAAGATCAATGATTATCAAGTAAGTATAACCGGCCATCTTTTCTCCCTCTGGATAGTTCACTTAGACCGTCCGGGAATATTAGGCGAAATAACTACTTTACTGGGGAGAGAAAATCTTAATATCGCCAGTTTGATTAATGATCGGGATAAAGAAATAAAAATAGCTTCAACTATTATTAAACTTGATCAAAAAATACCAACTAAAGTTAAAGAAAAAATAAAAAAATTATCAGGAATAAAAAAACTACACTGCATTCCAACCTTAAAATAATTATTTTTCAAAAATTACATTCAGAACATTTGTCCTTATTTCAATTTAATAATTCTAAAAATGGTTTAATTTTGATGAGGATTTGATTATTAATAAGCTCCGTGGAGGTATTAGAGGAAGGAGTACTAATAATGCAGTTTAAATCTTTTGCTGAGCTTAATCAGTTAGCTGAAACCAGAAATACATCTTTATTGGATATTATCATAGCTACCGAAAGAAAAGAGCAGGATATAGCAAGGGATGAACTGATTGCTCAGGTAAAAGTTCATTTAGAAGCAATGTATCAGGCCATTGAAGAGGGGAAAAGTAAAAGGATTAAATCTCAGGGAGGTCTGCTGGATGGTGAAACCTGGAAGGTTAAAGAAAGTATAACTAAAGGACAACAACAATGGCAGTCTTCACTTTATAATAGAGTAGTGATAGCTGCTCTTGCTACAGCTGAAGTCAATGCTAGTATGGGAAAGATAGTGGCCTGCCCCACAGCTGGTGCAAGTGGTATTTTGCCTGCAGTGCTGGTGGGACTTTCTGAAGAATTTGACTTACAGGAGCAATGTCAAATTGAAAGTTTAATAACTGCTGCTGGATTAGGCAAAATAGTGGCTGAAGAAGCGACTCTATCAGGAGCAGCAGCAGGTTGTCAGGCGGAATGTGGTGTCGGTTCAGCTATGGCAGCGGCGGCAGCAGTGCAGTTGCTGGGAGGTGCTAAGGAAGAAATAATTCAGGGCTTTACATTAAGCTTGAAAAATCTCCTGGGATTGGTCTGTGACCCGGTGGCAGGTTTAGTAGAAGTACCCTGTGTTAAACGAAATGCCTTTGCAGCCACTCATGCCCTTACTGCTGCTCAATTGGCTCTTTCTGGTGTTAAGAGTGTTATACCTCCAGATGAAGTAGTTACTGCTATGTCTCAAATAGGTGATTTATTACCACCAAGCCTAAAAGAAACGGCAACCGGTGGATTGGCAGCAACTGCCACTGGAAAAAATTTAGCAGAGAAAATACTTGGCAAGGCTAATCAGAGATAAATAAGCAATCTAAAGAGTGGCCAATAAAAAATATATAGCTGCTATAAATGTCTATAAATGTAATTTATAAAAAGAAAAAATCAGAATATGTTTTATGCACCCGCTTGGGCTAAAAATAAGCCTAAAGTGGGTTATTTTTTTGCTAAAATAACAAGGACTTTTTTAGCCTGCCTAGAATATAATAGTAAGTCAGTGGTATAAAGTGGTGTTTTGTGGAGGTCAGGGGGGCGATAACTAATGTTCATGGGAGAATTTACTCACAGCATGGATGGCAAAGGGAGAATCATTATGCCTGCTACCTTTAGAAAAGAACTTGAGGAGAGCTTTGTAGTTACCCGTGGACTGGATAATTGCCTTTTCCTATATCCTCTGGCTGAATGGAAAAAATTAGAGGAAAAACTTAAAGAATTGCCCATAACCCGCAAAAATGCCCGGAGTTTTGTTCGCTTTTTCTTCTCTGGAGCTACTGAATGCACTTTGGATAAACAGGGAAGAATTAGTCTACCCCAAAATTTAAGGGAATACGCTGATTTAGATAAAGAAACGGTTATAATTGGCCTGGCTAATAGAATTGAGATCTGGGCTAAGGAAAAATGGGACAGTTACTTATCAGAGGCTGAAGATTCTCATGAAGATATTGCTGCTACCATGGATGATCTAGGTATTTAAATACATTAAACATTACAGTATAATCTGACAGAAGGTGGTTTTATGGAAGAACATGAACCGGTTTTAATCGATGAAGTAAAAGAATTTTTAAATATAACTCAGGATGGCATTTATCTTGATGGCACTCTGGGCAGGGGCGGTCATGCAGAGTGTATATTAGAAGAGATTATAAAAGGTGACGGTCTCTTGATTGGCATCGATAAAGACCAGGAAGCAATTGCTTACTGTCAGAAAAAGTTTCCTGAGGACCAGGTGAAATTATTTCAGGGTAGCTTTCTTAAAGCTCCAGAGATACTGCAGCAATTGCAAATTTCTGCAGTAGATGGAATACTGTTAGATTTAGGTGTATCTTCACCTCAGTTAGATAATCCTGCTAGAGGTTTTAGTTATCAGGATGATGCCCCTTTAGATATGCGAATGGATCAGAGCCAGGAGTTGACGGCAGCAAAGATTGTGAATAATTATGAGCAAGACCAGCTGACAAAAATAATTAGTAAATATGGAGAAGAGAGATGGGCCAGTCGGATTGCTGAGTTTATAGTTGATTTTCGAGAACGAAAGCCGCTTGAGAGTACATACGACCTAATTGATGTAATAAAAGCTGCCATACCAGCTAGTGCCCGTAGATCAGGCGGTCATCCAGCTCGCAGAACTTTTCAGGCTTTAAGAATTGAAACGAATAATGAACTGCAAGAAGTGGAAGATTTTTTGCAGCAGGTTCCGACTTTATTAAGAACTGGTGGGCGGATTGGTGTTATATCTTTTCATTCACTGGAAGATAGAATAGTAAAACACACCTTTAAGCATCTGGCTGAAGAATGTCTCTGTCCTCCGGATTTTCCCGTCTGTCGCTGTGATAAAAAAGCAGAATTGAAAATTATTACCAGAAGTCCAGTCCAACCAGGTGAAAAGGAGATTAAGCAAAATCCTCGTTCCCGTAGTGCTAAATTTAGAGTGGCGGAGAAGTTGGCGGTGACTTAAATGCAGCAACCTGAAATTTTGTCAGCAACAAATGATAGAAAAAGATAATAGCAGCAATAGATTATTCAGATAGAAGGGAGGATTTTATATGTCTTTACCGAATAATAATCTTAGATACGATAATTTTTCGGTGAAAAAAGAACGGGAAGCTATCAGTCAAAATAAGCGTTTGCTCTTTTGTTTTTTAGTAATATTTATAATTTTTATCCTGCCGATGGCATTGGTGATTAGTCAGTCTCTTAGAATAGTTCATCTTAATTATCAACTGGAGGAATTGCAGGGTGAGTTAAGTGAAATAAGCACAAAAAATCAGGAGATTGAAAGAAAAGTAGCTAGTAAGAAAAGCCTTTCTCGCCTGGAAACTATTGCTAGAGATGATCTCAATATGGCCGAGCCTGATGAAATTCAGCGCTTAGCATTGATCCCCAGGGATGCTGAGGTGGCCACTGAAGAAGAAAGAGGTGTTATAGCCTCACTCTGGCAGGGTTTTCAGAACGTTAGAGCTGCAACATTAGAATAGGTTAGCTTTAAAAAATTGCAATTTAATTTAACTTTGCTGGTTTTTAGAACTGGGGAATGACAATTGGTAATCTAACTGCCCTGGCAGTTTAGAAGGCAGGTGGTTTATATGGCCCAAAAAATGCATATTGGCATCAAAGAGAGGATGAAATTATTTTTTATTCTTTTTTTAGTAGTATTAATGGTAGTAGTTGGCAGATTAGTCTGGATTCAGGTAATCCAGAGGGATTTTTATCAGGGTTTAGCCCTAGACCAAAGATTAGACAGCCTGCAACTGGATTCTAACCGGGGAACTATTCATGATAGGACCGGTACGGAATTGGCTGTTAACATGGAAAAGGAAACAGTAGTTGCTATGCCGCGGCAAATTGATAACCCCGCTGAAAAAAGTGATGTTTTGGCGGGGATTTTGTCTATTGATAGAGATACTATTGCGGAGAGGTTAAATAGAGATGCTGCAGTAGTTTACCTGGAAAGAAAAGTTTCCGAAGATGTATATTTAGAGCTTAAAGAATTAGATCTGCCAGGGATCTCTTTCATCACCGAAACCGAAAGGTACTATCCTGGTGAATCTTTAGCCAGTCAGATTATTGGCTTTGCTGGCATGGATAATCAGGGTCTGGAGGGAATTGAACTTTCTTATAATAATCAACTGGAAGGTATTCCTGGATTGCTTCAGGAGGAAAGAGATGCTGTAGGTAGATCTATTCCTGATGGTGTTAGAGATTACATAGCTCCTGAAGAGGGGCATGATGTTTATTTAACTATAGATGAGACCTTACAGTATTATGCTGAGCGAGAGCTTAAAGAGGCAATGGAAGATCATGAAGTAGCCGGGGGAACGATTATTGCCATGGAGGTGGATACCGGCAAAGTTTTAGCTTTGGCCAATCAACCTAATTTTGATCCAAATAGTTTTTCCAGTTATTCTAGTTCTCTCTGGCGGAATAAGGCAATTCAGGATACCTTCGAGCCAGGGTCAATATTCAAAATATTTACAGCTGCTCTGGCTCTGGAAAAAGGTTATTTTGCCAGGAATGATATTTTCAGTGATCCAGGTCATATTAAAATTGGAAGTGATAAAATTCACAGTTGGAGGACTGGAGGTCATGGCTGGCAAAACTTTACAGAAATATTTAAAAATTCTAGCAATCCTGGTTTTGTCCAGGTGGGGCTGGCAATGGAGCCTGAGGACATGCTTGCTGGGGCAGAAAGATTTAACTTCAGCCGCAAAACAGGAATAGAGTTTCCTGGTGAGGCTGCCGGCCAGGTAGCTCCAGGTCAGTTTACTGATATTGAGCAGGCTACTATGTCCTTTGGCCACGGACTAACTGCAACTCCCCTCCAATTAGCAGTCGCTTCCTCGGCCATAGCAAATGGTGGTTATATTCAAAAACCCCTGCTAGTGGAGCGGGTAGAAAATGCTGAAGGAGAAGTGGTAAATTCCAATCAACCAGAAACAATACGCCAGGCAATAAGCTCCAGTACAGCCGAGGAGATTAGAGAAATGATGGTGGCTGCAGTGGAAAGGGGTACCGGTAGTGCAGCTCAAATAGAAGGTCATATAATCGGAGGTAAAACCGGGACATCTCGTCATTATGGTGAAGAAGATATTTACGACACCTCCTTTGTGGGGCTGATTCCTGGAGATAATCCAGAAATTTTGGTCATAACAGTGCTTTATGATTTGGAAGATGAAGATTATTATGCCAGCCAAAATGTTGCTCCTCTTTTTCAACGTTTTGCTTCCAATTTAATTCAACATCTTGATATTTCTCCTGTGACTACCGATGAGGTAAATCCAGAGTTAGATTTAGATTTTGGTTTAGAATTTGCTGAAGAATACGAAGTTAGGGATTATCGCAATAAAATACCTGAAGATATGGCTAGAGAATTGAGAAGTAAGGATTTGAATGTTAAACTAATAGGTGAAGGTAGCAGAATAACTCAACAATTACCTCGTCCAGGAACGATCATCCCACCTCAGACCACGGTAAAATTGTATCTCGATAAGAGTTATGAAGATCAACAGGTAATGGTTCCAGATTTAAAAGAGCTTACTCCCTATGAAGCAGAACAGAGAGCCTGGCTTTATGGTTTTAGATTAGAAGGATCAGTAACGGGAGAGGTGGAGAGTCAGAGTCCTGAGCCTGGTGAGAGGCTTGAACTTTTTTCCTCTATTGAGATAGAGTAAATATTTATTTTCTTATCATAGTTGACCAATCTATGTTATAATGATAAAAATGGCAAGAAAAACAGTAGAGCAAAGTGACTGAGGTAAATTCTCAGGAGGTATTTCATTGCAAATCAAAAAGTTATGTAACGAACTCGGTTTGTCCTCCTTTAGGGGCAAACTTACAGGAGAGGTTAATGATATAGTGCAGGACTCTCGACAGGCTGGCAGGGGAAAGATATTTCTGGCTCGACGAGGTTTTACCACTGATGGTCATGAGTATATAGATGATGCTTATCAAAGAGGCAGCAGAGTCTTTGTGGTGGAAGAATATCCAGCTGAGCTTAAGAAAGACGCTCTTTATTTACAGGTGGAAAAATCCAGTCAGATCTTGGGAAAGATAGCAGCAGAGATTTTTAATCATCCTGAAGAAAAACTTGCCATCTATGGCATAACAGGGACCAATGGCAAAACTACCACCACCTTTATAATGCAACATCTCCTTAAGCATCTAGGAGTTAAATGTGGTTTAATAGGTACCATACAGGTTGACACTGGTCAGGAGATTTTGACTACTCCTCGTACAACACCGGAGGCCAATCAAATCTTTAAACTACTGGATAAGATGGTGGATGCTGGCTGTGAGGCGGTAGTGATGGAGGTTTCTTCTCATGCTTTAAGCTTAGAACGAGTAGAGGGTCTTAAATTTGCCGGGGCTATCTTTACTAATATATCCCGGGACCACCTGGATTTTCACGCTGATTTTGCCGATTATCTGGGGGCTAAACTTTCTTTGCTGGAGTATTTAGCAGAGGGGGCGGCCTTTTATAATATAGATGATAACCGATTGCGGCGTTCTTTCCGGGAGTTTTCAGGCGACAAATATTCTTTTGGAATTGAAGGCAAAGCTGATTATCAGGCTCAAGATATTAATTTCAATCCTGAAAGAATTGCCTTTTCTTTACAGGGAAGAGACTTCACTTCCCAGTTAACAGGCAAATTTAATATCTATAATTGTTTGGCAGCAATTTCTCCTTTGTTAACTACTGGTTATGCTGGCAGTGAGTTAGCAGAGGGGCTTAATACTTTTTCTGGAGTACCAGGTAGATTTGAGCAGGTGAAGTTAAAAGGTGACAAAAATCGGGATTTCCAAGTTTTTGTAGATTATGCCCATACTCCAGCCGGCATGAAAAATGTGCTCTCCTCGGTGGCAGAATTTGCTCCAGGGAAGATAATCTCTGTTTTTGGTTGTGGAGGAGACCGGGATAAAGAAAAGAGGCCGGAGATGGGAAAGATAGGATATGAAATGTCTGATCTGGCCATTATAACCTCTGATAATCCTCGCTCTGAAGATCCTGGTGATATTATTGCTGATATTCTACCAGGAATAAAAAACTTAGTTGATAGAGCCCAAAAATCAGCTAAGTCTTATCAGGTGATAGAGGATAGAGAAGAAGCTATATTTAAAGCGGTAAAAAAAGCTGAACCGGGAGATATTGTAATAATTTTTGGTAAAGGCCATGAAACTTATCAGGAGTTTGCTGACAGGACCATCGACTTTGATGATCGAGAAGTGGCAAGACGGGCCCTGGCTTCACTTGGGGGGTGAAGAAATTGTTAGAGTTACAGGTAGAAGAGATTACTGAGGCTTGTGAGGGGAAGATTTTACAGGGAAATCCCCGCCAGACTTTTTCCAATGTGACTATTGATAGTCGCCGAGTTAAACCTGGAGATATCTTCGTAGCAATTAAAGGGGAGAATAATGATGGCCATGATTTTATTCCAGAAGCAGTGGAGAAGGGAGCAAAAGCTGTTGTTACTTCCCGTAGGATTGAACCTTACTCTAAAGTTGCTATTATTTTAGTACGGGATACCACCAAAGCTCTACAGGATTTAGCTCTTTTTAACCGTAAGAAAATGAAAGATTTACAGGTTATTGGAGTGACAGGTAGTGCTGGTAAGACAACTACTAAAGATATGATCTATAGTCTCCTGCAGGGTGAAAAAAAGGTATTGAGGACTAGAGAGAATTATAATAATGAGTATGGATTACCTCTGTGTTTATTGGAACTAACCGGCGAAGAAGAGGTTGCTGTTTTGGAGATGGCTACAAGGCATATTGGTGATATTAGACTTTTAGCAAGGATAGCTCTACCTCAAATCGGGGTTATAACCAATATTGGTCCAGCCCATGTAGCTAATTTAGGTTCAGTTAAAAATATTGCCAGAGCCAAACAGGAACTATTAGAAGAATTAAGAGGAAAGCGGATTGCAATATTAAATTATGATAATTTTGAGGTGCGGGAGATCATTAGAAACTTTGCCGCTGATAAAGGTCAGATTGCTCCCACCAAAAATGACGATCTCAATATTCTGACCTATAGTATTGATGATGACTTAAAGGGAGAAGTTGATTATCTGGCCACTAATATTTCTCTTTCTCAGGAGGATGAGAGCACAAAGTTTACCCTAGAGGCTGAGGGTTTATCAGCCTGCCTGGAGATAAACAGGTCAGGAGTCCATGATGTTTCTAATGCCCTGGCTGCTATTGCTGCTGCTCGAGTGGTGGGAGCTAGCTGGGAAAGTATCAAGGATGGTTTGAAAAATATTCAGGTTACTGAACTCCGTCAGGAAATTAGAAAAATTGCAGGCATTAAAATTATTAATGACACCTATAATGCCAATCCTTTGTCCATGAAAGCAGGGATTGATTCGCTGATCAACCTATCCAGCGGCAGAAAAATTGCCGTCTTAGGGGCTATGCTGGAATTAGGTCCTATCGAAAAAGCAGCTCATCAAGAAATAGGTAGTTATTTATATGAAAAGGGAATTGACATTTTAATAGTTTTAGGAGAGACAGCGGCCAATATTGCTGGCGGCGCTCGGGCAGCTGGCATGCCAGAGGAGTCTATCTTTGTCTTCCAGAAAAAGGATGATATTATAAGTAAGTTGCGGAAGTTAATGGAGGAGGGGGATACTATTTTGATTAAGGGTTCCCGTTCTTTAGAGATGGAAGAGATAGTTGATGTATTACTAGAATTAGGAGGTAGTTGAGCTTGATTATTCAGGGATTAGCAGGTAAATTTCTGGGACCAGTGCTTATATCCCTATTTTTACTGCTTTTTATTATGCCCGGTTATATCAAATTAATCCGTCAAAAAAGTTTTGGTCAACAGATTAGAGAGTTAGGTCCTGATTCCCATCAAAAAAAAGCTGGTATACCCACCACTGGAGGATTTTTGATTTTTTTAGCAGTAATTATAAATTTACTCTGGTTTTATTCTCCAGGTTTAGAAAAATTGATGGTTTTACTGGTTTTAGCAATAAATGCTCTCTTAGGCCTGGCAGATGATTATTTAAGCATCAAGAAAGGCCAATCTCTGGGAGTGAGAGCCTGGACAAAGCTGGGTTTTCAGGCTTTAAGTGGTCTGATGTTGGGCTTTTTCCTCTTTTTTACTGGAAGAACTACGATTGTCTGGCCCTTTACTATAAATTTACTGGAGCTGGGTTGGTTGATAATACCTTTGAGTCTGCTGGTAATAATGGGAAGCAGCAATGCAGTCAATCTAAGTGATGGGTTAGATGGTTTAGCTGCTGGTCTTACTATCATTAGTCTCATCTTTTTTCTGCCTTTCCTTTGGATACAGCAGGAAGTAGATTTGATTGTGTTGGCTCTGGCAGGTATTGGGGGTAGCCTGGGTTTTCTCTGGTATAATATTCATCCCGCCAGGATTTTTATGGGCGATGTAGGTTCTTTATTTCTAGGCACTTTATTAGCGGTAATAGCTCTGCTTTCAGAAGGGGTGTTTTTATTACCGCTCCTGGGAGCAGTTTTTGTGGTGGAAACTCTGGCGGTAATAATCCAGGTTACTTATTTTAAATTAACCAAGGGAGAGAGGGTTTTTTTGATGTCCCCCCTCCACCATCATTATGAATTAAAGGGCTGGGCTGAAACTCAGGTTACAGGCAGGTTTTATATCCTCCAGGTTATAGCAGGTTTTATAACTTTATTCTCTTACTGGCCTCTTTTGATCTAAAATATATTTGCTAATAATATATGATTTTTTTGAATTATTATTTGATTATTATAAGGTGATGATATGAAACTTAAAATTGATAATCGGCAGCTAGAGGTTTTTGCTGATGATAAAATATATTTACAAGAAAAACCGGCAGAAAACTCAGTAAAACCAGAACAGCAGGATAAAGATTCTTTTAAAAAAGTAGAAAAGGTGGCTATAATAGGTGCTGGAGGAAGGACTGGTAAGGCTTTAATAGAATTTTTTGGGGACAAGGGTCTACCCTTGGTTTTATTTGATAGTCGAAAGGCCCAAATTATAGAAGAGAATTTTAATCAGTTACTGCAATATCGAGATTTATATAGTTGGGGTGAAAGCAAGGAAGAAATCCTTGCGGCTGACCTAGTTATTCCTTCTCCTGGTGTTCCCCCTGATAATGAATTAATGCAGCTAGCTCAGCAAAATAATCTTACTATAATCAGTGAATTGGAACTTGCCTATCATTTTTGCCCGGGGCAGATAATTGCAATCACAGGAACCAATGGGAAAACTACTATTAGTAGATTATTAGCTCAGATGTTGCAACGAGGACTAAAAGAGCAGGTAATACTGGCTGGTAATATTGGAAAACCTGCTATTGCGGTAGTCGAGGAGCTCTCCAGTAAAGGCTGGTTAGTGTTAGAAGTAAGCTCCTTTCAATTGGATGGTTGTCAGGCCTTTCGCCCTGACATAGCTGTTTTCAGTAATTTTTTTCCTGATCATTTAGACTGGCATGGCAATAAAGCTGATTATCAGGCAGCAAAAGGCAAAATTTTTAGCTCTCAGACTGAAAAGGATTTAGCGGTAATAAATGGTGATGATGAGATAGTAAGGGAGTTAGCTCTTGCCAGTCAGGCTCAGGTGAAAAAAGTAAGTCATAATAAAGCAGTTAATCCCACCGCACTGCTCAATGAGAACATTAAAATTAGGAACACAGGAGATGGAAATTCATATTCTCTAGACCTAAAAACTCAGGAAATAGTGCTCAAGGGTCAACATAATAAGCTTAATCTGGCTCTGGCCGCTGTGGTTGCGCTGGAGCTAGGAGTTTCTGGAACTGTGGTTAAAGAGGTTGGTGCTAATTTTACTGCTGACCCCCATCGGTTAGAAATATTTATAAAGCAGGATCATCAACTCTTAGTTGATGATTCTAAAGCTACCAATCCAGCTGCTGCAATTGAAGCTTTAAAAACTTTTTCTGCCGTTGATAATAATTTGGTGTTGATAGCTGGAGGACAGGATCGTGGTCAGGATAATAAAAGTTTTGCCCGGGCAATTTCTAAATATGCAGAAACTGTTATTTTGCTGGGCGAGACGGCTCCAGAGCTGGCTTTAGAATTAAAGAATTTAAGTTATGATAACCTGATAAGGGTAGATACTATAAAAGATGCTGCTGTCCAGGGCTTAAAAATTTTAAATACAGAGGAAGATTCCCAGGTTTTACTTCTCTCCCCTGGAGCCCCAAGCTGGGATATGTTTTCTAGTTATAAAGAACGGGGAAAATTATTTAAAGAGAG
>PWEJ01000034.1 GCA_003553485.1 Halanaerobiaceae bacterium
AAATACAAGGAAAGAAAAAGAAAAAAACACAAAAAGAAAGAGGAAAAATTGAAATATGCTTCTCAATTTCAGCTTATCTGGCACAGATTTAAAAAGCATAAGTTGGCTTTAATGGCTCTTTGTGTATTAACAATCTTTTATCTTTGTGCTATATTTGCCGAGTTTGTTGCCCCCTATGGTCTGATAGAAAGGAATCGAGAATATCAACACGCCCCTCCCACCAGAGTTAGGATGATAAGTGAAGAAAATGGTTTAAGAAGCCCGTTTATATATGGATATGAAGTGAAGTTAGATCAAGAAACATTCCAATATGAATTTCACCTGGATAAATCAGAAGAACATTCAATTGGATTTTTTAAGGAAACTGATCCCCATGAATTATTTGGTATGATAACAATAAATAGAACTTTATTCGGAGTAGAAGATTCACCTGTCTTTCTATTTGGCACAGATAGATTAGGCCGAGATATATTTTCACGTGTGATTTATGGGAGTAGAGTGTCACTATTTATTGGTCTGGGAGGAGTTTTTGTAAGCTTTGTCATTGGAACAGTACTGGGAGGGATTGCCGGGTATTTAGGTGGATGGCTGGATGAATTAATTATGAGGCTTGTTGATTTTTTAATGAGTATACCTACATTGCCTCTCTGGATTGGTTTGTCCGCCGCTTTACCAGCTCACTGGGGTGTAATAGAAACATACTTTGCTATAACTTTAATTCTTGCCTTGATGGGATGGACTGGTTTAGCAAGGGTGGTGAGAGGTAAATTAATTTCCCTCAGGGAAGAAGAATTCGCTCTTGCTGCTAAAGCAGCCGGAGCCAGTGAGAGAAGGATAATTACCAAGCATCTATTACCAGCCTTTATCAGCTATCTGGTGGTCCATTTAACTCTAGCTATTCCTAATATGATTCTGGGTGAAACGGCTTTGAGTTTTTTGGGGCTGGGGATACAAGCTCCGGCGGTAAGCTGGGGATCTTTATTACAGGCAGCCCAGGAAATTACGGTATTAGCATATAATCCCTGGTTGTTATTTCCTGCATTATTTGTGATCGTTACAATTTTAATGTATAACTTTGTGGGGGATGGAATTAGAGATGCTGCTGATCCCTATTCAAATGTGTGAGGTGAAGCTTCTTGTCAAAAAATAGCGATGTAGTGTTGGAAGTTAATAATTTGAAGATTCATTTTTTTACTGATGAGGGAACGGTTAAGGCTGTTAATGGAATTGATTTTTATCTTGAAAAGGGTAAAACTTTAGGAATTATTGGCGAAAGTGGATGTGGTAAATCAGTTTCAGCCCACTCTATTTTGCGTTTAATCCCCTCACCTCCAGGAAAAATTGTAAATGGGGAAATCATTTATCATGATTCTAGCCTAAATAAAGATAATGGAGTTGTTCATATTGAACAATTGAATAAAAAAGGAAAAGAAATCAGAAATATTAGAACCAATAAAATAGGCATCGTTTTCCAGGAGCCTATGTCATCCTTTTGTCCTCATTATACTATAGGTCATCAAGTAGCTGAAGCCATTTTAATTCATAATGATGAACTTAACAAAGAACAGGCCCATGAAAAGACTGTTGAACTTTTAAAACAGGTTGGCATACCTAAAGCTGCAGATAGAATAAACGATTACCCTCACCAATTTAGCGGTGGGATGAGGCAGAGGGCCATGATTGCCATGGCTTTATCCTGTGATCCTGAAATTCTAATAGCAGATGAACCTACCACCTCCCTGGATGTAACAGTTGAAGCTCAAATCTTAGAACTTCTGGAAGATATACAAGCTGAAAGAGGAATGGCAATAATGTTAATTTCTCATAATCTAGCGGTTGTATCCGAAGTTGCAGACTGGGTAGCAGTTATGTATCTGGGAAAGGTTATGGAAAAAGCTCCGGTGGGAAAAATAATAAACAATCCATTGCATCCGTACACTAAAGGTCTGATTTCTTCTATTCCCAAGCTGGAAGGAGAGCTTGAAGAATTACAACCGATTAAAGGAATTGTTCCTAATCCAATAGATATGCCTCTTGGCTGTCCTTTTGCTCCGAGATGCGAAAGAAAAGTTTCAGATCTTTGCGATAAAGAGGTTCCGGCAGAAATTGAAATAAAACCTCAGCATTATGCAAGATGTTTTATTTATTCTGAGGAGGTAGAATAATGTCCCATAATAATTCAAGGGTTAAGGTCGAAATAAATAATTTAAAGAAATATTTCCCTGTAAAAAAAGGATTTTTAAGAAAAGCTGTGGGGCATCTTAAAGCAGTAAATGACGTCAGCCTTAGAATCAAAGAAAGAGAAACTTTAGGCTTAGTAGGAGAAAGTGGGTGCGGCAAATCGACCCTGGGGAGAACTATAATAAAACTATATGCACCTACAGATGGAGAGGTAATTTTCAATAATAATGGAGATAGTATTTCAGTTTATGATCTGGGCAAAAAAGAGATGAAGAAGGTCAGACAAAATATGCAGATGATTTTCCAGGATCCATTTTCTTCTTTAAACGAAAGAATGACTGTAATGGACAATATTATTGAGCCACTAGTTTGTAATAACATCGGCAATAAAAAGGTAAGAGGAGATAGAGCGGCCAGTTTGCTTAAACAGGTAGGTTTAAGGGAAGGTTATTTAAAGAGATATCCTCATAGCCTTAGCGGTGGTCAGAGACAGAGAGTTGGTATAGCTCGGGCTTTATCGATTAAGCCCAAATTTGTCGTTGCAGATGAACCCGTGTCTGGCCTTGACGTATCTGTTCAGGCTCAGATTTTAAATTTATTAAAGGAGTTACAGAGTGAGTACAAACTTACAATTCTCTTTATTTCCCATGATTTAGGTGTTATTCGCTATATTGCCAATAGAATCGCAGTAATGTATACAGGAAAAATAGTTGAAATAGCAAAACGAGAAAAATTGCTTAATTCAACTAAACATCCTTATACTGAAGCACTTTTATCTTCTGTGCCTAAATTAGGTGCAAAAAAGGATAGAATTATTCTGGAGGGGACTCCTCCGGATCCAGTGGAACTGCCTGAAGGCTGTATTTTCAGTTCTAGATGTCTCTATTCTCAGGATATTTGCTACAATGAATCTCCGGAATTAACAAAACAAAAAGGCGACCACTTTGTTGCCTGCCACTTTTCTGATTCATTAGATTTAAGAGGGATTAATTAATAATATAAATCATGATATATATGATTTTCTTTTAATTTTGGAGGGAATTTATGTATTCTAATAAAGTTAGTAAAATCAAATGGGAGCAACTTTCCAGCTGGGATGTAAAAGAAGGGAAATGGAATATCAGGAAGGAGATAGTTGAGTCCGCTTCTGATAATAAGAACTTATTGATCAGCAAAGAATCAATGGAAAATTTTATTTTTAGTGCTGATATAGTTTTTGAAAAAAATGGAACGGGTGCTTTTCTATTTGGGGTTAAAAGTGAGGGCAAATTTGGTCGCAAAATGGATTTCTTTAAAATTGGTCTCAATTTTCAGAACAATTCAGTTGAGTACTATAGAACTCCAATTGATACGATAAGAAAAATTTCTCATAAAATTGAAAAACACAATAGATTAAAAGTTCAATCTTTAAATAATAATTTAAAAGTTTATGTTCAGAATAGTTTAGTTATTGATATAGATGATTTCTTTACAAAAGGTAAAATAGGTTTCAGTGCCAATCATTCTAAAATTAAATTTGATAATATAGAAATATTTTCTGTCAATGATACGGATAAAATACGAATTTTAAAAGGATTAAAGCTCTCAAAGGAGGAGATTAGCCCGGATTTTGAAGAGAAAATTTTTAGATATCATTCAATCGTAAATAATGAAAAGAATATGATTGAGGTTATACCGGATATATGCCAAAATACTGACTACAATTATCTCGAAATTAACAAAAAAATATTTTCAGTAAAAGACGAAACTTCCTCTTTCGACTTTTGTTTGGAAGAAGGAGAAAATATAATTGAAATTGAAGAGCCTTTGGATGAGAACTTACCTATATGCACTACCATAGGGGTATATAGAAAAAAGGGAGATCAATATAATGAAAGATATCGTCCTAGATATCACTTTACTCCGGCGAGGAACTGGCTTAATGATCCCAATGGTCTTGTATACTATGAGGGAGAGTATCATATGTTCTATCAGCACAATCCTTTCTTTAATGAGTGGGGGCCGATGCACTGGGGACATGCGACAAGTGAAGATTTAGTAAACTGGGAGCATCAGCCGATAGCTCTTTATCCCGATGAATTAGGAACAATATTTTCCGGCTCCATAGTGGTAGATAAAGAAGATAGGACAGGATTTTTTGAAGGAGATTCAGGGTTGGTGTCAATATTCACCCATGCGACGGGCTTTGAGGGGCAAATGCAGAGTATAGCCTACAGCAAAGATAGAGGACGTAATTGGGAGAAATATAAAGGAAATCCCGTTATTCCCAATTTTGGAGTTGAACATTTCAGAGATCCCAAGGTTTTCTGGCATGAAGAGACAGTGCGCTGGATAATGGTAGTGGGAGGAGGCAAGGTGAGGATATATTCTTCGCCAGACTTAAAGGAGTGGCGGCTGGAAAGTTCGAATGATATCTGGACGGAATGCCCAGATTTGTTTGAACTTCCGTTGATTGACAAAGAGGGAAATGATAAAGATGATACAAAGTGGATTTTAAGCGCTGGGGGTAGAAAATACTATTTAGGAGAGTTCAATGGAAAACATTTCAGTCCTGAATTTGGTCCAAAGACAATGAATTATGGTCCCGACTCCTATGCTTCTCAATCTTTCAGCAACCTTTCTTCCCCCAGGGGAGGCAAAATAATGCTCAGCTGGATGGCCAATCTTGACACAGCCTGGGATATACCAACTAAACCCTGGAAAGGTAGAATGACTTTGCCTCTAGAATTATATTTAGTACAAAATGAAGATATAACTTTAATCCAGAAACCTTTTATTGATCTGGAAAGTCACAGATACAATAAATACTATTGTTCAAAAGAATTAATAGAAAGCAATGACAATCATACTAATATTCTACCTGATCTACAAACATATTCTTTCAATATAAAAGTTAAATTTGAAATTAGAGAAGCTGATGAATTTGGCTTTTTATTGTTTAAAGGAAAGGATTCTCCTGTAAGAGTAGGGTATAATACTGAAAACGAAGAAGTATTTATAGATAAACGATTCTGCGGGGAAAATTTTGACCCACGACTTTTTACTGCTCCTATGAAAAGCAGAAGAGGAAACATAAAGCTAAATATATTTGTGGATAATTCTTCAATTGAAGTATTCGGAAACGAGGGAAGGAAACTGATCACTTCCCTGGTATTTACTGACACTGATAATAGTATAGATATGTTTGTAAAAAATGGTGATGTAAAAATTGATGAATTAATAATTGAAGAGATAGAATCAATATGGACATCATCTTGAAAATCTCAAATTTGTTAGTAACCAGGTCAATAAAAAAATTGGAACCAGAAAATTTGAAAGCAAAATATGACCAGAATATTGCTTTCTGGGGAGCATTTGACGGACAGTAACTACTTCCTCGCAAAAACCCCAAAGAAATTAGAGAAAATGTAAAAAATAACATTAAAATATTTTCAAAAATTGGTGGTTATATTCTTGCAAGCTGCCACGATATCCAGAACGATGTTCCCGCCAAAAATATTATTCCAGCAAAATTATTATTGCTGAAACTAATGAGAACAGGCGGAGAACTGAATCTAAACTGGATTTTACCGCGATTAACTCTCTAGAAAATAACTTTCAGGATCAGGTTACAGATTATTACAATCAACCCGGGGCAAATGTAATAATTGATGCTACAGGCAATAAAGCTGCTCAAAGCCAGGCTCTAGAACTTACAACTAAGAGCACCAGGTTTTTAATTTTTGGTGTCTCAAAGGAATCTTCTCAGTTAAGTATATCTCCCTATCAAATATATGAAAATGAGTTAAAAATTGTCGGCAGCTTTTTAAATTCTTTTACTTCAAAAAAATCAGTTGAAATAATAGCTAACTCAAAGGATTTGATCTTAGATGAATTGGTTGATAAAAGACTATCTTTAGCAGATATACCTGGTTTTTTTGCATCTGATGATTCTAATTATCTAAAAGCCATGCTAATTAATCAAAAGGATTAATACAGGAGGAGTATTAAATGCCTGATATAGTGACTATGGGAGAACTTTTGATCGATTTTATTCCTATGGAAAAAAACTGTAGTTTAAAAGAAGTTAAAAGATTTACTCGAGCTGCGGGAGGTGCTCCTGCAAATGTAGCTGTAGGGCTGAGCAAAGTTGGTGTTTCTGCAGGTTTTATGGGTAAAATAGGAAATGATGCCTTCGGAGATTTTTTGCTTGATACAATTAAAGAATATGGTGTTGATGCCAAACATATAGTTCGAACTGATCAGGCCATGACAACTCTGGCATTTGTCTCATTAACTGATGATGGAGAAAGAGATTTTGCTTTTTATAGAAAACCTGGAGCAGATATGCTTTTTACTAAAGAGGACATTGACTTGGATTATCTTTCCAATACTAAAATTTTTCATTTTGGCTCACTGTCCTTAACCGCAGAAACGATTAAAAAAACCACTTATTATTTATTGAAAAAATGTCATAATGACAATATCTTTATTTCTTTTGATCCTAACATAAGGCTACCTTTATGGGATAATAATATCAGTATAGCTAGAAATCAAATACTACAGGTTCTGCCCTATGTTTCTTTATTAAAAATTAGCTTATCTGAGCTTGAGCAAATATTAGATTTCAACCTTACTTCGTTAAAAACTAATACTATAAAAAATAAGTGCCGAAAGCTTATAAAATCTGGCCCAGACTACATATTTTTAACAGGCGGTAAAAAAGGTGCCTGGTTTATCAGTGATTCAGAATGCTACTTTGTTGAAGGAGAAAATATTACAGTAAAAGATACCACGGGAGCTGGTGATTCGTTTATGGCTGGTGTTTTATCATATTTATTAGATTATTATCCCGAATTTAGTTCTCCTTCAGTTAATTGGTTAAAAGCGCTTAAACGTGGTAATAAATTTGGCGCCCTGGCAAGCAGTAGATATGGGGCTATACCGTCTCTGCCTTCAAAAGATGAAATATAAAGTGGTTCTTCTCGCGTACAGTTGGTAAAATGACAGCTAAATAAAGAAGGACACCGACCTATTGTAGATGTTGTCTTTGAACCAGGTATTTCCGCCCAGTTTTTAAGTCATTTTTCTGACAAAAAAGAAGCTTTTACCTGGCTATATGAAGCTATTCTAGATGAGAATTACATAAAAAAATAGCCTCTTCGCTATTTTCTGTGGGTTTCCTCATAAATTAGAATTTTAATCACTAGTGGCTTTTAGCCCTTGGATAGATTCATCCTCGTAAATAGCATTAGAAGCCATTTTAAATTTTTG
>PWEJ01000141.1 GCA_003553485.1 Halanaerobiaceae bacterium
ATACCGTTTACTACTCCACCATTCTGCCGGTGGAAAATAAATTTTACCGGCCATTGGTCCTGAAGCGAAGTAAACAGTATTTCAGGTGCTCCGCCATAAGATATTATTTTTTCTGCCAAGGATGGCAACTGTTCCACATTTGCTGCAAGATCGACCTTATTGACTACCGGAATTAATTGTGCACCAGTAGCACTGCATCTTCCCAACTCCATCATATGCTTCATACAAAGAGCCAGATGATGTTCAGTCAACTTGGCACCTGATGACGCTCCGGTAATTAAAGAAAATTTTTTGGGCCGGTGAACTGTTTCGGCATCTAAAGTAGCGCCTAAAACCTCCAAACCTATAACGGGCATGATTAAATGTGAATTGGCGGGTATACACGGCTCATAATCAGCATATCCTTTAATAGGTTTCCCAGCAGAACCGTCGCCTTCTACCAGTATCACGTCTGCCAACTGCAACTCAAATATTTTGTCCACCCAAAATTCAGGGATACCGTCTAACTTGTCGCCTGGCAATACTTCACTACCCAAAACCACCATCTTGTTATGGCTAAAGCTATCTTGCAGATTAGCTAACGCTGCTTCCAGATTATCTTGGATAATGGTAGGCAAATCTGGTGGCAACATTATTTTGGTGGTAGTAGTAACCAGAACCCTCCAATCTTGATCGGAGATCTCTTGCGCCATACGGTTAATTAGAGATGTTTTCCCTCCAGCCCCGTAAACCGTAACTATCATATTTTTGTTTAAGCCCAGTTCCTTAATTAGAGGATATTGCATCTTATCTCTTCCTTATTTAGTTTTCCGGTAAAATATCGCAAGGCAAACAATAAGAACATTGACATTAAAAGCATGATTGCTGCTATAGTAATCGCATTATCCAAATCACCACTGGCCATATTGAGGTAAATGGATACGGGCATGGTTTCAGTTTTCTGCCTTATAGCGCCGGCAAGCATAATGGTAGCTCCAAACTCACCTAAAGCCCTGGACCATGCCAGGATAATCCCGGCAAAAATATCCTTTTGGGCCAGAGGAAGGGTAACCTTAGTAAAAACTCTACCCGGAGTATCTCCCATCGTTTCTGCAGCCTGTTCTAAACGCCTATCTACAGCGCTAAAAGCGGAAGTAAATGAGCGTACCGCAAAAGGAGTAGCCACAAAAAACTGTGCCATAATCACACCTGATGGTGAAAAGATAACATTATTCCAGGGAATAGACAACCACGTTCCCCCTTCTGAAAACAAAAGCAACAACGCCAACCCCGCAACCAAAGGCGGCAGAAATACGGGTACTTGCACCAGAGCTTCCAGCCATCCTGAACCGAAGAAAGAATAACGGGACAATACGTAAGCAGTGGGAAGCCCCACAACAACAGCTCCAGTGATGGCTACCAGGGAAGTAACCAAGCTAAACCTGATAGAATACAATATTTCTGGAGCAAACAGCTGAAAAAAGAAATCTTCCCAATTGGCTGCCATGAGAATTTGAAAAAAAGTAGCCAAAAGAAAAACCATATAACAAGCAAATATTATGCCGAATATTATCTTCAACCAGTTAATACTGCATCAAACTCCTTTTATAACTGGAACTACTCTGCAATCAGAGTTACTCTAATACAAAGCCGTAACGCTCAAATGCTTCCTTTCCTCTACTAGAAACAAGAAGCCTTAAAAACTCTTCTGCCTGCTTCTTATTTTTGCTGCTTGAAAGAAGCGTGGCTTTAACTGGAGTACGTAATCGTAGTTCGGAGGGAAATTCCACCGCGATAAGTTCATCATGATAAGGAAGGTAATTGCTGTACCAGGTAATACCGGCCGAAGCGGCTCCCAGGCTAACATACATAGGGACCTGGCTTGCCGTAGACACATTCCCGCGCACCTGTTTTTGCGCGTCCTGTCCCAAAAAAGAAGAACGGAGCACCTTTCTGGTAGCTTCCCCTAAGGCAGCCATTTCCAGGTCAACTAGCACGTAATCCAAATCATGGAAGGGCAAGTCTTCAAATAAGAGTTCTTTTCTGTTTTTATCGGATCCTAACACCAACACCGGGTACTGATAGCCCAAGAGTTTTCTCTCGATATAAGTAATGTTTTCTATAAACGTGGGATCACCGGGTATGAATATATCCCCTCCCGAACGCGAATTAATTTGGTAAGCTAACTCTCCGCTATTTCCGTAAACCATGATAACTTCCTGTTGGTGTTTTTCCTCAAAATACTCTGCCAATTCCTCTACCGGTGCGCGCACCCCTGTTGCACAATAAACAGTTAAAGCGTTTTCACTGGAAGCAAGCTTATCTCTCCATTCTATTACCTGGTAAGCAATCAATAATAGAATCAGCAAAGTAATTCCGTATTTCCATAACCGACTCCTTGCTTCACCCAAGGTGCCACCCCACCAAATTAGATTGGAGTTCTTGTTGGTTTTCGTATGCGTTGGGGCTTACCAACCCACCTTTAATCATGCAAATGTACCGGCTGGTTAAATAATTGATATCTTTTTCATCATGAGCAACAATTAATGCCGTTAAAGAAAACTTGTCAACCCACCACTTTATCAGATCCATTAGTGGGTATCTCATTTTTTGTTCCAGCGCGTTAAAAGGTTCGTCTAAAAGGAGCAATTTTTTGCCGTTGGCCAAGGCCCGCGCCAGTGACACTCTTTGCTTTTCTCCTCCTGAGAGCTGCAAAGGATAACGCTGGAGTAAAGAATCGGACAAAGAAAGGGAAGAAAGTATGCGAGTAAAATGCTCTTGGTGCAGACCTTTTCTATTTTTACCGTATAAAATATTCTCATAGGCGTTTAAATGAGGGAATAGCAAATAATCTTGAAAAGCAAAACCAACGCCTCGTTTACTGGTAGGTATTTGAAACTTTTTATTGGTATCAAGGATTACCTGACTTCCAATCTTTATATATCCTACCTCCGGTGTTTCTATTCCGGAGATACAACGTAATAAAGTAGTTTTTCCAGCACCTGAAGGACCACGGATGGCAATTAGTTTTTCGTCTGAGAGAAAATCTACCTCAAGGTTAAATTCGTCTAGTCTTTTTTTAATTTTTACTTCTAACACTTGTTCATACCACCTGTGCTAAAATATAATACAGCCTCCAGAGCTCCTCCCGCAACTGCCCGGGCTTTGTCGGAAATAGTAAAGCAATGCTCTTTGTAAGCCCGTGGATCTACGTCCCCTATCTTCATTCCTTCTTTTACATATAACCCGCGGTAAAGCAACCCCCTTATTATGCCGTCCAACTTTGCTTTCACTGGCTTTTCTCCTGTAAAAGCCACCACTTCACCAGCTTTAACGCTATCGCCAATAGAACACCTGGGTTCGAATATTCCGTTAGCTTCCGCTCTTAACAAGCGCTCTTTTGTATAACCTCCTACTTCCCCTGGAACCCCTGTATTAGGTAAAGCTTCCCCAGAATAAATGACTTTCCCCAAGTAATGCCCCCGGGCGGTTTCAATCACCGCGTGGACATCCTCTCCTGCTTTATAGCCTGGCCCCAGAGCTATCACTATGGGGGCATGACTTTTATTTACTCCCGTATTCCTTTTAGCCATAGTCGCCTCTATTATCACCTTAGGATTAATATGCAATAAATGCTCTAAGTCTGGATCAATTAAAAGCGGAATATGACCTTCTGCGATGACCTCTTTCATTTTTTCCAGATTATCAAGCCTTTGGGCAGAAACCCCTTCTACTTCCATAATTCCCTCAAATGCCGCCTGGGCAAATGAAACCGTCCGCCTAACTACAGTAGGTTTTTTCTGTTCGGTCATCACTACTTTAAATCCGGCCCTATAAAAACGGTGTGCTACACCACTGGCCAGGTCGCCGGCACCTTTAATTAATACCAGGTTACATAAACAATTCCATCCTGATTGTGTTAACATGTTATCAACCACCCATAATGGTTAAAATTTTATGTGCTTTTGAAACAACTGCTCCAGTTTTTCATTTGCTTCTTCCCGAAAGGACTTATACTGGCAAACTAGAGTTTTCCCATTTTCAGTAAGGGTAGACCCTCCTCCAGCTTGACCTCCGGTTTGCCTCTTAATTAAAGTTAACCCTAGGTTTCTTTCTACCATATTAATGATTTCCCAAGCCTGATGGTAAGACATTTCCACTTCTTGCGCTGCTTGTCTTATTGATCCTTTTCTATCCACCAGCTCTAATAGATCAAAAGGCCCGTCACCAAAGACTTTCTTTCCTTCAATTTCTATCCATACTTTAGAGCAAAGTCGGTAAGACATAGAGCACCTCACACTAATATTTAGAGTAACTACTCAGACTGTTCATGCACCCCCACCCTGCCCTCCCCCTTAAAGGGATAGTCGTTATACACACTTGACTCCGGCGTTTTAAGGGAAGGACTATAGTTGGTGTATCCGGGGGCCCGCCACCCGGATACACCAACTCTCTAATACCCCTCCAGTGTCAAATGTGTAACCGGATCAGCTCCCGTTGGGAGGGGGGATAAAGGGGGAGGGGAATTCTTTCTTTAGCTTTGGTGTCGTATCTGCACCAGCTGAGCAGCAATACTCAATGCGACTTCTGCCGGGCTATTACCTCCCAGTTTCAATCCAATAGGCGCATAAACTTTCTCCAATTGTTCGGTAGAAATTCCTTTTTCTTGCAAGTTGTCGTATATGGTTTTAATTTTCTTGCGGCTGCCAATCATTCCAATATAGGCGGCATCAGAAGAAATTACTTGTTCCAGGGCGCTCTCATCGAATTGGTGCCCCCTGGTAACAATAACGATATAATGATGGGGAGATAATTTATACTGAGATAGAGCCTGTTCAATGTCATCCACGATTAAGTTATCGGTCTCGGGAAACCGTTCCGGGTTGGCAAAATCCTCACGATCATCAATAACTACTACTCTAAAACTTAGCAATTTTGCCAGATGGGCCAGGTACTGAGAAATATGACCGGCACCTACAATTATTAATTCCGGTTCGGATAGCCACGGTTCAATAAATACGGTTATCTTTCCACCACATACCATACCCAAACCGGCAGCGTCATCCTTATCCAGATTATAATCTGAACAACGCGGTTTTTTGGTATCCAGGGCATATTTGGCTTCTTCTATAACCGCCGCTTCCAGACAACCCCCACCTACTGATCCCTTTATAGAGCCGTTTTCGTATATTAACATCTTGGCCCCTACCCTGCCGGGAGCAGATCCGCTAACGGAAGTAACTGTAGCCAAAGCCACTGGAATATTATCCTTTAAACATCGATCCAGCTCTTGAAGTAATGTTTTAGCATCCAAAGGTCAAACCTCCTTTTCCAAAAGAGCAAGCAGGAAAGCAGCAGTTTTCGCATCCTAAACATAACCCTCCATGCCCCAAAGCAGCCATGTCTTTAGCACTAATTGTTTCTCCTGCGAGCAAACGTGGGAAAACTAAATCAAAAACCGTAGTATTAAAAAACATACCACAAGCCGGCATTCCCAAAACCGGCGTCTCTTCATGATATGCCACCATGAACATGGCTCCCGGAAGCACCGGGGCACCGTATTTTTCTATTTTTGCACCACTCATTCTGATCCCTTTAGGGGTTACGTCATCGGGATCCACCGACATCCCACCGGTTACTACTATTATGGTGTAGGATCCAGCTAGCTCTTTAATTTTTTGTGATATTACTTCTGCATCATCAGGAGCGTAATGAATTTCAGGTTCTTCTAAATTAAATCCGGCAGCTTTTTCTTTAAACACGGGAGCAAATCCATCTTGGATGGTACCCTGGTAAACTTCCTTTCCGGTAATAATTACTTTAATAGCATAAGGCAAGTAAGGCTTTACTTCCAGCACGGGACCATATTTCTTACAAGTGCTCAAAGCTTCTTGGACATTATCTTCCGTAACAATTAAAGGTATGACCCGGGTTCCTGCCAGTTTTTTCCCTTGAGTTACAGGGGTATTGGTGTGCATACTAGCCAGAATCACCTCTGGAATAGTGTTTAACTCTTGCAACCCTTTTACATTAATTTTAAGTAAACCGGAGCAAGAGGCATAGAAATCCACCCGACCTTCAGAAGCTTTATAGCAATCTACTCCTGTACCGGCAGCTGCCCGGGCAATTAGCCATCCTGCTTCATCTTCATGTACATCTCCCGGCTCCAATTCTAAAGAATAGATATGCTCCTTACCGAGGCTTAAAAGCATGGGAACATCTTCTTCAGTTATAACGTGCCCCTTCTTAAAAGCCGCCCCTTTAGAAACGCCTTTAACAATACGCGTAACATCATGGGGAATTACCATCCCTATGGCGTCCTTAGTTTTCACATAAGAGTATTTCACCGAAGCACCTCCAACTTTATTGCCTGTCCTCCAAGCATGCGTTATATGTAGTTACATATAACGGTAGCATAAAAAAAGGCTCAATACAACCTTAAAATGTTTTACTTATCAAGGCATCTTATTTTGCCGGAGGTATCAAGCATTGCCTGATACCCCCGACTTCCCCTATATCCATTCATTACCTGGAAAGATTTTTCTTTTTTAGAGGCAACTTACGAAGCATTTAATCGCGAACTATTTTCTTCGTCTGAACCTTGCCGTACTAATTCTTCACCCAGCTCCAGTGCTTTTACATTCATCTCGCCGGTTCCCTTGGGAGCTCTGGCCAGGACGCTGTTTTTCAAAGCCTCCTGATCCAACAGCCCGGAAACCTGGTTTACTATGCTCAAGGCCACTATGTTGGCCACTACCTCACGACCGATTACTCTAATGGTTTCTCTGGTGATGGGATAAGAGTAAACCGATCTGTTTTGCACATCGTCCACAAAGGTGGAGTCAACAATAATTAAGCAATCACTATCTGCACGCGGCGCAAATTTATAAAATGATTTCTGATTCAGGGATAATAGTATGTTGGGTCGGGTTACGTTGGGAAAATCGATGGGATCTATATCCACTATAACCCCCGCCATGCTTTCACCGCCCCGGGCCTCAGGGCCGTATGATTGGGTTTGCACCACGTTTTTGCCGTCCTGGATAGCCGCATCACCTAGGATGATGGAAGCTAAGATTAACCCTTGTCCTCCGGCTCCAGTTAGCAATACTTCTTGGCGATATGCCATTTTAACCGTCCTCCTGTTTGTTTTACTTATTTTGCGGTTTTCCGCTGACTTTCTATTAACTTATAATAACTTTCCGTAAATTCCGGTTGCGGATCATGATGGATAACCCCGATGGGGATGCTATCCTCTTCCACCTCTTCGCCCCGGTTTATCTTTTCCACCCGGACGGATTTATCTTTTAGG
>PWEJ01000157.1 GCA_003553485.1 Halanaerobiaceae bacterium
TAAATTGCTTGATAATTAATAATTACAGATGGTGGTTATTGAAAACGATATAGATTAGGAGTTTCTATAAAATATTCATTCTGTGTTTGATGTCATCTTCGCTAAATTCTTTAAATTTTTGTTCCTGTGCCCACTCAAGCATAAACTGGTAATCCTCATGTTCAGGATCGGAAATGATCTCCATGAATCGCTCAAAACCACCGATACCTCCTGCATCTTCAGGGGGAGCTGTTCCAGCGCCATCTATAAATTCCGGATTTAACTCATTGAAGTCAGCAATAATATCTTCGACCTCTATATAATGGCGCCAATAATCTCCAAAATCATAAATATATTTAATTCTGGCTGGAAGATAATCATTTAATAAATTGGCCTTTTCAAGTATAATCTCAAAATCTTCTTTGTCATATTCCAGCTCATTCTTATTATAGAGATACTGCTCTTCATTACTAACCACATTATAAATAGCTTTATAACCCTCTTTATGAAATTCAGCATGATTCCACTCTTTACTCTTATCTTTTTCGTCACTATAAATAAAAAATTCATGCAAGTGATAATCCTGCCAGTTAAATAAACTTTGTATAACCTGATGGAGATTGTAGAAAAAATAGTTCATTGGCACAATAACTCTTCTCCAGGCCTGGTAATCGCCCAATTCAAGTTCGACCTTCAAAAGGGCCCCCTTAATAGCTCGAGGATTATCATCATAATACTTTTCCAGCATTTTTTCCAGCCTTAAAAAAGGAATAAAATAATCATTTCTATCACTTTCCGAGGCATATCTATGGCTGAGCCTTTTACTTGCATAGGGCTGAACAATTTTATTATCGACATAATCAGCACCAAAATATTTAGCTTCTTTACAACTTTGATTCATTCTAGCAACCAGAGTCCGATTTTTGGTTTTATTAAACTGAATCTCATCAAATTCAGTTAAATACTTTTCAATAATATCATCTTTGATGCCCTCTGCTATCAAGGTCTGTCTGATTCCTGCTTTTATTAGGCTTTTAATGTTTTTGAAGTCAGCTTTCTTTAAACCAGATAAAACTATTGTATAACGACAGGCATCATTGGTCAGCACAACTGATTTTTTGCTATTAATCTTTACTAAATTGGCATGCCAGCAAAATAATGGCTCCTTTTCCGTTTCAATTGGTTTAAAACTTTTTATTTCTAGTTCCTTTTGCAGCTTTCTGGTTATTTGGATTAACAAAATATCACTCCTGTTTTTTTATACGGTTTTTAGGCTTGCAGAATAACTAATTTATGCAAAAGCTTAGTTAAATTAAACGACATTATTATAAAAATACCTAAATGAGTCATTTTGTGTCACAGCTGTATCAATCGAAAAACACTTTAATAGCTCTTGCTTATAATCAATCACAGAATCAAAACTCTCTGGCATTAAAGCTAAAAACTTCTCCTTATCAACTTTCTCAGTATCCCTAAAATGATTTATATCTAATGATTTCGCACAGCTACTATCAATTCCAGCTAAATACCAACTTTCCATTTCCTTTATAACAACATAAACTTTTTCTTTATCAAGAACATCAAAAGTATCTATAATACTTTCAATTTTTTCTAAAAAACAATCATATAAGTCAAGATCACCAAGAAAAATATAATCAGCTGGCATACTATTAATACTCTTTATGAATCTTTCGATAGCATCTTTAGATTTTTGAGCATATTCAATTATTTTAATAAAATTAAATTCATCCACAATTACTGGCCTTATAACTTTATTAATAAATCTTGAATCATCAGAGCCCTCAACAAAAATATAAAACCCTGTTTTCATAAAGCTCTACACCTCCAGTAGATTTTGGATGAAGAGTTGGTCCAGTCCCATATTATTTTCTAGAAATATTCTAATCTCTTCTTTCTCACCTGGTTTTTCTATTATAGAAAAGCCCTTGCCCTCTCTCTTAACTAAAAATAGACTTTCAAGGTCAACAAACTTTATTATTTCAGGATTATGAGTGGTAATAATCAGCTGTTTGTTATTTGAGGCATCTTTAAACATCTCAACTAATTTTGAAATTAAACTTGGATGCAGATTTCTTTCAGGTTCTTCAAAAACCACTAATTCCTTCTTTTCTAAGTAAAGAGCAATTATCAAAGAAATAATATTAATAGTACCATCTGAAAGAAGCGAAGCTGGTATGAATTTATTATCTAAAAAACCTTCTTTAACCTTGAAAAGCAATGATTTATCAGCATACTTTTCAATTTCAAAATCCTCAATAAATGGCAAAATATCACTTATCAGGTTAATGAATTTGCGTTCTTTATCTTTGTTCTCAAAAATTTTCCTCAAAACTATTGCTAAATTACTACCATCTTCCTCTAATTCAGCCTTTCCTGAAATCGGTGTCGCTTTTTTAGGAAGATCAGTATTTATATTAAATATAGATAGCCTCGTAAAGGTTTCCCAGATTAAAGGTTCAATCAAATGAGCATAGGGAGACTCTAGAATCAACCTCTCATTCCCAATATTATTTAGTCTGTCATCAAAAAACTGGAAACTCTTATCAATATTGATTAGCTTATCAATCCTGTCGGTATCAAAATTTTCCTTATTCATATTAATAGATAGCTTGCCCTTATCATTTATTATAGATAAAATAACACTACCAAAATCATCAAGTTCTTCATTACTTTCCTTTTGAATTTTCTTATAATCCAGATGAACGTCTAGCTTATCTTCTAAAACTTCAACCTCTTCGTCTTTGCTTATATCCAGAGAAAAGCTATAAGTGGCCTCCTGTGATTGTCGACAAATATAACTATTATCATACTCTTCCTCTATTTTCTTAAAACTAGAGGGATTAAATACAATCTCAATCTGCAATGGTATTTTATCTCCTAAATTAATATTTCTTAAATATTCTACCCCACCCTGCATAGAGATAGCATTTTTAAGGCCATGGATGATAATGTTTCTTAAAAACTCAAGTATTTGAACAAAGCTAGATTTGCCGGCTGCATTAGCTCCAATTATAACATTTAAATGATTAAAATCTACCTCAAATTCTTTAAAACTTTTGAAATTTTTAACCTTTAGCTTTTTAAGAGCCAAACTAATCACCTCAGAATTTTTCTAAAAAACAATCAAGCATATATCATTGTTCTTAACAAGTCCATTCGAGGCTGCCATTTTTAATAGGTTCTCTAGCCTAACATATAGGGGGCTGGAATTCAGTTTTATATTACGATAAAAATCACTTTAATATGTCTCTTACCTCATCAATACTTTCTATATCAAAAATGCGGTCCCTTATTTCTTCTAAAATCCTTTTATCTGCTCTCTTCATCTCATCTTTTACATCCACAGGTAGATCCATTTGCAGTTTCTTCTGTAATTGTACAGTTAAAGTATTTATCAATTCTTCTTTTTTACCTTCCATTTTACCTTTTCTCATAAGTTTCTCGCCAGTAGTACTCACTATCTCCTCACCTCCAGGATATTTTTCACCTAAAACACCTGATACCAGACTTTGCTCAAGCTCACTAATCAGCAAAATATATTCCACTACCGGTTGTAATACTACATCTAAGAAACGTGAATATCCCTTTAAATATAAATCTTCTACTTCATTTGCCACTTTAATATACCAATTATACTCATCTTCTGTTTCTCTTAGAAAAAATACCAGGGCACTGAAGTTAATCAACTTAAACTTACTTTTTTTCATTTCCTCTGAAGGTGCCAGTACTTCAATAACCTTAAAAGTTAATAGATACTTCTTTAATGCAGGGTCAAAATTTTTAAATTCTTCTTCTAGATCCACTAAACCACTACTACCCCTTCCATGGTAAAAAAGAAAGGGAATTACAGGAACTATATTATCACTAGTCAGAAATTTTACTTCCATGATTTCTTTAATATAATCCAATAGTTGAAAAGTAACTCTTTTGTCGAAATAACTTTTATGTTCCAGTAGCAAAAAAAGATAGATCTTCTGCCCGGCATACTCAACTTCATAAAGCACATCACTATAATATTCATCAAGATTACTGGCGATTAAATTGCTGGGTTCCCGTTTTAATGTCTGTAAATCCAGTTTTAAAAATATTTTTTCATCAAGGGAATATTCCAAAAACTCAACGATCATTTCGGGACTAGAAAAAAGCTTCTTAAATAATCGGTCATGGGGAGATTTTATGTCATTCTCCTTAGGAGAATTATCATAATCACTACTTTCTTCTCTAACCATACTTATTCCCATATGATTTGTCATTTGATCTCCTCTATTCTTATTATAGCATATTTGCTTTAATAAGTTAATCATAATACATTTGTTTGCCCTTGTCAAGAAAAATATTCCATATTTAATATAAAATATTCATTCTGGGTTGACCCTGGGTTGACCCTGGGTCAACCCAGGGTAAGTCGCGTTATAAATATGGGTGGATGTAGTGCAAACTGTCGTGGAGGATTCGTCGGCCTTTGTAGCTGTTTAGGAGGCCGAACCAGATTGACAGGGTGTTGCCGGGGGCAAAATCGCTGGAGCTTAAAAGGCCTTCCTGGTGATCAATGAAGGCTACTGCATCGCCGTGATATTCACCGTCTTCATCATATAAAGCGATTAGTGAGTGGTAGGAATAATTACCTTCCTCTGGTTCCTGAGAAAATCGCCACCTGGGTGTTTCAGCAGGAAAGCTGTAGTCTTTCTCCTCCAGGTCTTTTTCCAGACCTGAAAGCTCAGAGAAATCCTCTTCGTAGCTAAAGCTGGCCCCTTCTGGTTCTGGAAATTCATCGGTCTCACCTAAATGAATCGAGAAACCTAAGTTATTGGCGTTATGGAGCGATTCCCCTTCTTGATTGCGATAAAAGGGAGTAGGGCCAGCGGGAGCAGCAACTAAAGTTCCTTCAGCGGAGAGAAAATCTATCAGGGCCTCATCTACATCACCCTCACTGGAAACTGTCTGCTGATACTCCTCGCCATCAGCATAAAATATAAGGTCGTAATCAGCACCCAGGTCTTCAGTCACCAGCTCCTCATAGCTGAGATAATCAAAATCCAAATTAAGAGATAAGAGCAGGTTCACTACATTATTAAAATCAGTTGCCAGCAAACCTAAGTTCTTATCTTGATATTTATCCTCCAAACTCTCCAGCTCAGCGTCAGTTATCTCATGCTCGCCGGGGCTAACGGCAGTGGCTTCTGATTTTGGCGGCAGGTTTCGGAAAGTTTCTGCCTTCTCAGCAGTAATTTCGAGATATTCATCACCATATTCTATGCTCGGTTCAATTTCCGTCCCCTCATGCCACTCATTCCAGGAGGTTATCAACACCCAATCAGGGTTGACGGCAAAAACCTCCTCCCACTGCTGCCGATAGAACTCACTGTCCTTTCGGCTAACCTGAATCCCGGGATCTCTAATACAGGTATCATCATAACCCGGAATAACTGTAGCAGCTGAAATCCCCTGATTATTGAGGGCTCCCTCCTGAATGATGGCAAAGCTATCTCTTAAGTGGGCTATTTTATCAGCCAGAGTTTCATCTTCTATCTCGCCAGCCTGATTGTAAAAATGGGAGCCAGCAAATACCCCATTGCCATCCCAGCGGGCCTCCTGCAGGCCGGCCATTCTATCAGCCTGCAGGGCAAATCTGGTGCCCGTTCGTTCTTTTACCTCTGCCAATATCTGGGCCCATTCCATCCTGTCAAGCTGATTCATCACCCGGGAGTAGATGAACAAAACGGGGTCGCCGTCCAGTTTCAAATAAGCCGGATGATCTACATAGCGATCGTGAATATAGACAAAATCCTCTACCGCAGCATCAATATCGTTAAGGTCGAAGGAATCCATGCCAAAAACATCCTCGTAATACAAGGTCGCCTCCAGGCCATATTTCTCGGCCTTATCAAAGGTCAGATCAACGGCATCAGTATGTTCATCTCCCCACCAGGAAATTATCAAGGTATCAATGCCTGCCTCCTTAATCTCTTCCATATGCCGGGCCACTAAGTCGGGATCGTTGGAGTCATAGACTCCTATTTCTGGAAAATGAGTTGAATCTCCTATCTCTTGAGCTTCTTCATCGACATCTTCCCAGTGTTCCCAGGTATGAGAATAGGACATCGTCTTATACCAGGGATAATAAAAGGTCATCACTCGTTTATCTTCTTCGTAGGTTCTATCTCCATATTCAGCTATCATATCAATAGTAGTATCCCAGAGTTCAGAGCTGCTATAATCTTCCGCTGCAGCAGTGTTTGGGGATAACAACAGGGCTATTAACATAACTGCTATCAAAAATGTTAGATATTTTTTTGATTGCTGCATTAGCTTAATAGACCTCCTTGAAGATAGTTTTGGGAAGGTGAATTTTTATAATATCTTTTTTTCACTAGAATATTTTATGAAATATTTGAAAAGATCTCTTTTGGATGTGAAAGAAGTCATTATAGGCCGCCTCACCTAATTTTTAGTGATAAATTAGATAAACATTTAATTCTCTAGCGAGCAAACTTTTATTTTCATTTTCTAGCACCACTTGGAAAGCTTTCAAATTTAAAACCCTATCTTTATCTTTTAATGCAATTATACTCCATTTGGGCTAATAATTCAATAATATATCAAACGTCTGTTTATCTATAATTCTCCCTCATCCAAAAATCTCCTGCAAGAAATAAAGATTTTTTAATATTTCTGGCCTAATACCCCGTTGACAACCATCACAAAATAAAATATGATATACATGCTTCGCACGTATACTGGGTTGACCCTGGGTTGACCCTGGGTCAACCCAGGGTCAACCCACAATATCCAAAATACACCGGGAGTTGATTAAAACATGAAACTCAACAAGGCAATAGTAAAAAGGCCGGCTGAAAGTATAGTAGAGGGAATCTCAACAAATAACCTGGGTAAACCTGATTATCGGAAAGCTTTAGTCCAGCATAAAAAATATGTAGAGGCTTTAAAAAAGTGTGGTCTTGAGGTAACGGTACTTGAAGCCAGTGAAGAATATCCGGACTCCACCTTTGTAGAAGATCCTGCTGTAGTTACTGACCAATTTGGCGTCATAACAAATCCTGGAGAAAAGAGTAGAAAAGGGGAAACAAAAGCAATAGAAGAAGCTCTGGCCAATTTTTTCCCGAAAAATTTATTTAAAATTGAACAGCCCGGCAAATTAGATGGTGGGGATGTTTTAAAGACAGA
>PWEJ01000052.1 GCA_003553485.1 Halanaerobiaceae bacterium
GAGATTGAAGAAAAGATGATTGAAGCCAGTTATCAGGGCGATATAGATGAAGCAAAGAAGCTAGAGAAGAGTTTTAATCTTATAGGTGATAAATTAGAGAAACTTTATGCTCAATGGGAAAAAATAGTCTAGCCAAAGCCCAATCTTTAATTTTCTTGACAACTCAAAATTTATTTGTTACTCTTTAAAAGCGAGAAAAGTAGTGAGTTAAGTTTTTGCCCCTGTAGCTCAGTGGATAGAGCGGTGGCCTCCGGAGCCATTTGCGAGGGTTCGACTCCTTCCAGGGGCACCATTTTATTAATCGATTTTTCCCCTGTTAAAGTTTAACCGATAATAATATCATTGATTTTACCGACTCTGGAGGTCGGTTTTGTTATATCAGTTTTACAATTAATTTTTGCTCTTAAGGAGGATTTTTGCAATAAATATATAATTTTATCTTTAGAGTGATAAATATTTAAAGGGGGGTCAAAAGAAAATGGCAAAATTTCTACGCGTTGATATGAGCTCTTTGGAAGTAAAGGAAGAAAAACTGCCTGAGAAGTACAGGAAAATGGGAGGAAGAGGTTTGACTTCAGGCTTTGTCTTAGATGAAGTTAAACCAGACTGTCATCCCTTGGGTAAGAACAACAAATTAATCTTTGCACCAGGAATGGTCACCGGGACTTCTGCTCCTTCTTCTGGAAGGATTTCAGTGGGAGGAAAATCTCCCTTAACAGGGGGAATTAAGGAGTCTAATGCTGGAACTCCCTTTGCCCAAAACTTAGCCAGGTCAGGCTATAAAGCTATTGTTATTGAAGGCAAGCCTGAAAATGATGATAAATGCTGGATGCTGGTATTAGATAGTGAGGGAGCCCGGTTAGAGGAAGCAACTGTTTGCAAAGAAAAGAAGACTGGTGCTACCGTTAACACTCTTAAAGAAGCTTATGATAATCATGATTTTGCCCTGATTGGTCCTGCCGGCGAATGGAAGATGGCCATGGCTGGCATATGTTTTAATGATCCTGAATATAGAGCCAGTCGTTATTCCGGTAGAGGTGGCCTGGGTGCTGTCATGGGATCTAAAGGATTAAAGGCCATTGCTGTGGAAAAGAAAATGGGCAAGGTTGAAATAGAAAATGAAGATCTCTTTAAGCAGGGACAGCGGAAACTTGTTAAAGGTCTACGAAACCATGATGTAACTAAGCCCGGTGGCACATTAAACTCCTATGGTACTGCTGCTTTGATTAATGTGCTGGACCAGGCTGGCGGTCTGCCAACTAATAACTTTAGCTCCGGTACCTTTGAAGGGGCAGAAAAAACATCTGGAGAAACCCTGGCAGAAACTGTAGAAAAACGAGGCGGCAAAGGCATGATGGGTCATTCCTGTCATCCCGGTTGTATAATTCAGTGTTCTAATGTTTATCCCGATGAAGATGGAGAAGAATTGGTTTCCTGTGTAGAGTATGAATCTGACTGGTCTTTAGGGGCCAATTTAGGGATAGATAATCTCGATAAAATAGCGGAAATGATCAATATCTGTAATGAAGTGGGTGTAGATACTATAGAAGCAGGAGTAATGCTTGGAGTAGCCATGGAGGCCGGTTTGGCTGAGTTTGGTGATGCTGATAAAGCAATTGAATTACTAGAAGAAATCTGTGAAAATTCTGCTTTAGGCAGAGTTTTGGGTAATGGAGCAAGCTTTACAGGAAAGGCCTATGGTGTAACCAGAGTTCCTACAGTTAAAGATCAGGGCATGCCTGCTTATGAGCCCAGAGCTGTTAAGGGTATAGGTATTACCTATATAACAACCCCCATGGGGGCAGATCACACTGCTGGCTATACTATTGCTCCGGAGATTCTCTCTGTAGGAGGAGAGCTTGATCCTTTAAGCCCTGAAGGAAAAGCAGAACTTTCTAGAGCCTATCAGGCTACCACAGCCTTTGTTGATAGTAGTGGTTACTGTCTCTTCACTACTTTTGCCCTGTTAGATGATGAAGAGGCCATGGAAGGCATGGTAGAGACAGTCAACGGAGTTTTAGGAACTGATTATACTGCTGAAGAGATAGTAGAAGAAGGCAAAGAAATATTGAAAAAAGAAAGAGAGTTCAATAAAAGAGCCGGCTTTACTAAAGCAGATGATAGACCTCCAGAGTTTATGAGAGAGGAAAAACTTCCTCCTCACAACGGTGTATTTGATGTAACTGATGAAGAACTTGATAGTGTCTGGGATTTTTAAATAACAATTTGCTTGAGATTGCTGATAAATAATATTTAAAGTTAAAGGCTGCCTCTAGCAGGCAGCCTTTAAACTTTATTACTCAAAGCTTAAAATATGTGATAAAATATAAAAGTAAATACTGATAAAAAAATTATCAAATAGGAGGGAGAATGGTGATTACTATTGAAGTAAAGCTCTATGCTAACTTAAGAGAGTTTCATCCTGAAGAGCCAGAGAGTAAGGAGTCTTTTCAATATGAGATGCCAGCCGGCTCAACCCTGGATGATTTATATCAGGAGCTTGAAATACCAGAGGACCATGTTAAAATGAACTTTGTCAATAATGTAAAGAAATCCTCTGGTTATGAACTGCAGGAGAAGGATAAAGTTGCTCTCTTCCCACCTATTGCAGGCGGTTAAAGAGCTTTATTTAATATAATTATGAGAAAAAATTATTTATCCTTTAAAATATCTTAAAATAAAGCAAGAGACTGGAGGGCCCTTTAATCATGGAAGACGGAGTTGAAATTTATAGTAAAAGTTCTGGCAAAAAGATTACAGGAGATTATATATTGCAGATTGCTGATAATGGCTATTTTCTGCTGGAAAAGAAAGCTGACCTGCGCAAAATTTATTTGGAATTAACAGCCAAATGCAACCTTGATTGTATAACCTGCATCCGCCATAGCTGGGAACGGAATCCAGGTCATATGGATTTTACTTTATTTAAAAAAATCTTAAATCAGTTGGAAAAGATGCCAAAATGCAAAGAAATTGTCTTGGGAGGTTTTGGGGAGCCGCTTTTACATCCCCGGATAGAGAAAATCATCGCCAGCTTAAAGAAGAGAGGTTATCAGGTAAAAATTACTACCAATGGTATGTTATTAGAAAAGGAATTAATTGATACTTTGATTTCCTGGCAGGTAGATGAAATTATAGTCTCGGTGGATAGTTTTGAGGAAGAGCTTTTTGCTGATATTAGAAGGCAGGGACAACTATCTAAAGTTCGGAAAAACCTGCTTAATCTAAAAGAGAGGAAGCTCGAAAAGGAAACAACTTTTCCCCGGGTAGCCTTAGAATTTGTTTTAATGGAAAAAAACAAAGAGGAATTAGCCTCTTTAAGCAAACATGCTCGGGAATTAGGGGTTTTTTCTATTCTGGTGACCCATCTATTACCCTACCAAGAAGAGATGAAGGAGCAAATTTTATATAGCAAAGGAGAGGGCGAGCAACAAATAGCCCTAAAATTTTGGGCCAGTCCTGTAAAGGGTTCTGCGACTATGTGTACCATGAACTTGCCTTCGCCAAACTGGGGAGCCGAACGGAGTTGTGATTTTGTTTCAAATAAAGCCTGCACAGTAACCTGGCAGGGAGAAGTTTCTTCCTGCTATGCTTTAATGCATCCTAACAGGTATTATATCTTTGGCCGGGAGAAAAATGTTGCCGCCCATTCCTTTGGTAATTTACAAAGGGAATCTCTTTTTGAAATCTGGAATTCACCTGCTTATTTGAAATTCCGCAATCGTGTCCGTTATTTTGATTATCCTTCCTGTGTTGACTGTGAATTAAGCGATAACTGCACCTATCCTGAGGAGAATCAGGACTGCTGGGGAAATGACCCCTCCTGTGCTGATTGTTTATGGTCCCAAAACATTATTCGCTGCCCCTGATATTTCACATTAAGCCATTTTTTACTATCTTTGAGCTAATTGTAAAGGGGTTTACAGTAAATTTGTAAAGCAGGAAACTTATTTTTGCCCTTATATCTGGGATAATAACTATACAGTTGATATAATATCTTTATAAACTTTTATCTCATAGCTCAACAATTTTAAAATTCAGGAGGGAATATTATGAAGAGGATTAAGTTTCTCTGTCAATGCTGTGGTGAGGATTTTATGATAACTGAAGAGATTGAGGAGGGGGAGGAAGTTATCTGTCCGGAATGTAGTGAAGATTGTTCAGGTGATTGTCGGGAAATTGAGGTAGTAGAGGAGTAAGTAGGAGTTATTATTTTTTTAAAGATAATCAGCAGGGAATTAAGGCCTGGAGTAATTCCAGGTTTTTTTATTTTTAAGAATAGTTTTACCCAATTATAACTAAAAACCTTTTTAATTGATTGGAAAATTTGATATAATAACTAATGAAAAGTGTCTATCACCGGGAGGGGATAAAAATGTTAACGGGTTATAAAAGACTAGACCAGCAGGTTGAAGTTTTATCTGAAAATCAATTAACATTACTGGCAGGACGACCTGGAGTTGGAAAAACTTCTTTAGCAATCAATATTATCCACAATTTGCTGGCAACTGAATATACCTCAAAACCTGGCTCAACTAAAATCCTTTATATAACTCCCGGTATGCCAGCAGAAAGACTGGCAGAAAGATTTATATTTTTAGATTCAGGAATATCCCCCTATAATCTCGGGTTTATAGATTTATCAGAAGAGGAAGTCGATGAGGCGATAGTAAATAGCTCTAAAAAATTCCAGCATTTATTAAATTCAGATAAGCTTAAAATTATAGATGACAATTTGATGACTATTGCTGATATATCATCACTTTGCTATGATTATTTCTCTGACTACAACCTGATTTTTATCGATTATCTCCAGGCTATTAAATCCTCCCATGGTGAAGAGTATGCCAGCAAGAAGCTGCTTAAAATACAGCTTAAGGAATTAAAAAAAATAGCCCGCAAGAATGATTCAGCTTTAGTACTAATCAGTCAATTACAGAATGGAATTGGACCTCCAGCTTTAGCTGACCTATCCCCCCACGCTCAAATATTTAAAAGAGAGGTCGATAAAATAGTTCTCTTACACAGAGTGGATAATCCTGAGGGGCAGCGGGAATGGGAAAACTATTTTGATGTAAACTTTAACAAAATACCTGAACCGGCGCAACTAATTATTGCCCAGAACCAGGGAGGTCCTGGAACTTCTATTGATTTATTCTGGCAGCCCACAATTTTATCTTTCCAGGAGAGAAGTCCCGAATTAGAGCAGTATATTGCTGATTTGTTGGCAGATATTAAGTAACTTTTTATTTTATTTAACTTTTCATTTCCTTTATTGAGAGAAATTAATTGCTATAAAACGAGGGGAATATATTTATGCAATATTGTGATCTAAAAATTAGAGGTCAAAAATTTAAAAGAAGTTTATTAAGTTTAGCTACAGCTCTATTCTGGAAATTACGCCCAGTAATTATAATAACCTTAATTATCTGGCTGGTTTTGTTGGGAGGGGTGGACCGGATTCAGGCTGAAGAGTGGCAGACCTATACCACCGATAACTTTGAAATTCATTTTACAGCTGACTTAACAGATTTGGCCTTTAAAACTGCTGATATCGCTGAAGAGGTCCATGAAGCTATAGCAGCTGATTATATACCGCAGCGGGAGGATAAGACCCATATAATAATTAAAGATGATAGTGATGAAGCATCGGGTCTGGCTGATCCCTCTCTGGTGGATCAAATTATTATCAATCCAAACCATCCCGTAAGGAGAGAGTTTGGCAGTCGCCATGATAGTTGGTTAAGACTTTTACTGGCCCATGAATACACCCATATCTTACACCTCAATATGCGTTCAGACTCTTTAGAAAGCCTGCGGAATATAGTGGGTGATGTTCCTAATATAATGAACCCCAATTTTTTTCAAACCTGGTGGATGTTAGAGGGATATCCGATCATGGAGGAATCTGACCTTTCCGGGGGAGGAAGAGCAGAAGATGCTATCTATGATATGTACATGAGGATGGCTTTTCTAGAAGATGATGTATATTATTTTGATCAGATTCACGGGCAGTATAATCTTGCTAGCTGGCCTCCTGGGGGAATGTCAGTCTATCTATATGGAGCTAGCTTTTTTTCTTACCTGGCAGAAGAATACTCTCGTGAAGAATTAATTAAGGTCAGTGAGGAGTTTGCCAATCATCCCTCCCGGGGTGTGAACAGAGCTTTTCAGACTGTCTTTGAACGTGGTGCTCAGGAGCTTTATCAGGACTGGCAGGAATATAAACAGGAGAAGTATGAAGACCAGGCCGATTCGATAAAAGCTGCTGGTCTGGAGACCGGAGAAAGATTAACTACAGGAGGATACTATAGCTACCAGCCAGTATGGGACGAAAAGAACGAGGAAATTATTTACTATCATGAAGGAAATTATTTTCCCGGGTTACGAAGTATAGACCCTGCTCAAGGTGATGATAAAAATCTGCTGACCGGGGCCATGGTTCCCTCTGGTCTTGAAATAAACTCAGCCGGAGAATTATTTTTTGCTTCAGCAGAGAAAGATTTCTTTGATATCTACTTTTATGACTTGGCTACTGGTGAGAAAGAGCAGCTAACAAGGGAAGAAAGGGCTCGAGATCCAGTAGTACTGGATGAGGCAGGAGAAGAGAGCTTAATTTATGTCAGGCAAGAAGCTGGAACCACAGAAGTAAGAAAGATGAAAAACCTTACTGAAGTAAAGGGAGAAGGAGAAAATCCAGCAATTGAGACAGTATTGGGCTCCGGGGAGAAAAGACAGTACTATTCTCCCGCTCTTTCTCCAGCTGGCGATAAATTAGCTTTGGTTATCTGGAAACCCGGTGGATATCAAGACCTTTATCTTTATGATTTTGCTCGGGAAACCTTAAAGCAAGTCACTGATAATCAAATAGCTATAAATTCACCGACCTGGACAGAAGAGGGGGATAAGGTGTTATTTAGTGCCGACAAAGAGGGGCTGGCTAATATCTATGCCTATGATTTACAGACTGAAAATTTTTATCAGGTTACCAATGTTCTGGGAGGAGCCTTTGATCCCCTGGTGATAGATGAGGAAGAGATTATTTATGTTGGTTATGATAGTGAAGGTTATAATCTCTATTCTCTGGAATATCAACCGGAAAATTGGCGAGAGGTTGAATTTCCTGGAGGGGC
>PWEJ01000050.1 GCA_003553485.1 Halanaerobiaceae bacterium
CCCTATTTCAAAAGTCCCGTTATGCAATTTTATACACTCTGCCTGTTTCAAAACTGCACAAATTGTTCCAATTCACTGATCGATGGTCAGGATTTATAAATGTTGATATAGCAAGAACTTTTTTGAAGATGAATTTTATAAAATCAAACTTTAAGAGCTCTGAATTTAATTAAAAGTAGTTAAAAACAGCGATTACGAGATCTGATTATGTTTTTAGAATGACAAAATATCCTTGTAAGAATTTAACTCTACTAAAGACAGATTAGATGAAGCTTGTTATATTTTTGATAGTTTGTCTGGATTTGGGCTGGTTCTGAAAAGATAATCATGTCAGTAGAGGGTTTTGCCAGAATTTCTCGGAACCGGCGGAGTTTAATTTAACATCTACAACTAATTTAAATCCAGAGCCTTAGCTTAAATTTCCATTTTAGATGGGAATTTTTGTTTATGTTTATTTTGAGAAAAAATTATTTAAGGTGATTTCTCATGATTAATCTTGATAAAATTATTGAAAAAGCTTTTGAAGAACAGTCTTTAAATCAGGCTGAAATCAAATATTTACTCAGCCTTACTAATTCTCGAAAGCAGGAGAAACTCTTTTCCGCCACTAGCCAGTTGAGACATAAATATTTTAATAATAAAATTTTTGCCTATGGTTTTGTTTACTTTTCTACCTACTGCCGAAATAACTGCCGCTTCTGCTACTATCGTTATAATAATGCCAAAAGTCCTCGCTATCGCAAGGACTTAAAAGAGATATTGCAGGTTTGTCGGGCTTTAAAAAATTCCGGTGTTCACTTGCTTGATCTAACTATGGGAGAAGATCCTTTTTATTATCAACAGCAGAACTTATCTAATCTGTTAGAAATGGTCTCTGCTGTAAAAGAAGAAATTAATTTGCCTATTATGGCTTTCTTTGGACTCTGGCCAGAGGAAATGCTTAAAGACCTTTACCAGACAGGAGCAGACTGGTATGCCTGTTATCAAGAAACCCACAATAGAAAACTTTATCGCAGACTTAGAATAAACCAGAATTATTATTCCCGACTTAGCTTAAAGCAAAAAGCTCAGCAAACTGGCTTTTTGATTGAAGATGGAATTCTTTTGGGAGTAGGAGAAAATTTAACCGATAGAGCTCGATCTATCTTAACTATGGAGAGCTTAAAAGTTGATCAGGGAAGAGTTATGAGCTTTATTCCCCAGGAAGGTACGCCTCTTGAGAAGAATAAAACTCCTAAGAGGAATGAAGAATTATTGATGATTGCTGCCCTAAGACTGGCCCTGAAAAATGTTTTAATACCAGCTTCTCTAGATGTAGATGGTATAAAAGGATTGAAGGATCGCCTTCAAGCTGGAGCAAATGTTGTAACTTCTATAATTCCTCCGACAAGTGGCTTAAAAGGGGTTTCAAATTCACGACTTGATATAGAAGAAGGCAATCGAACAATAGCTGGAGTTAAAAACGTGCTGGAATCCACTGACCTTGAATTGGCCTCAGTTTCAGATTATGTCGAGTGGATAACCGCTAGAAGAGAGATGAGAAATGATTCAACCAGAGAATAACCTAAAAAAGCTGTTATTAGAATAATTCTACAGAGTTCTAAAGTTGCTTATATAATGAAACTTGTTAATTTATTATCAGTTAATTATTAAGATCAAAATAAACAATCATTTTTATTAAACTTATCATAAAGTTCTAAGCAAGCAACAATAAAATTGTTAAACATTATCCTTTTATAATTTAATAGATTCCCAGAATATCAGCCTGATAACTGAATGTCTCTCTGTCTGTAACCCCGGTAACCTGCAGCCATCAGGATTATTGAAATGACAGCCAATATTATCAGGGCAGGGAAATTAATCTCCTCAAGAGGGATTTTTGGCACATAACCATAGGGAGTTAATCTGGCCAGCCAGTCAGGAATCTGCAGTATTTCACCAAAATAAATTACAATAAAAGAGTAGGCCAGATAGATCCAGCTAAAGAGGGCTGCCCCCGGTTTATAACCTATGATCAGGACAGTCAGACCGATCAGAGCCCAGATTGCCGGGAGATAAACTAAAGCACTCCTTAAGAAAAGAGAGAGATTAACAGGATCATCCATCACTGCTGCCGCAGCAGACCACATGCCTAAAGCTGAGAGAAAAAGCATGAACAGGCTGGCAGCCAGGGAGAGCAAGAGATAGCTCCCCAGAAACTGCTTGCGGGAGACAGCCCGGGAGAGAAGATGCTCTATCCGGCTGGCTTTTTCCTCGGATTTAACCTTTAAAATCATAATCAGGGCGGGAGCTGCTGCTATTAAGGCCATCACCGACATCAAGGTGGCAATAAACTGTTCCACCAGGGGAATATCTTCGGCTATAATAAAGATTTCCCGGTACATTTCCACGCTCTCCAGAAAAGCATCGACATCTCCAAAGACCGATCCGTAGGAAGCGCCTAAAATAAAAATGCCGGCAGCCCAGGCAAGTAAACTGGTGCGCTGCAGCTTAAGTGCCAGCCCCAGGGGACTTTTTAACCAGGAAGAAGCAGTTTTCCTTCCAGGTTTGGCGGGCAGAAGGCCGGCTTCTAAATCTCTCAGAGAATTTAGCTTAAAGGCCAGCGCAGTAACTGCCAGGGCCATGCCTACAGTTAACAGCAGGGGCCACCAGTAGTTATTGACATATACCTGGGTCCGGGTGATCCAGCCCAGCGGTGACAGCATAGAGAGGGCCTCACTGCTGACATCTCCCAGGGCTCGAACCAGATAGGAAATGCCGAGAAATATGAGAGAATAGCCGATAGCATTTCTGGTATTGGCAGTTAACTGGACAAATAAAGCTGTTACAGCTCCAAAGAAAATTCCTACTGCTCCCAGAGAAGCTCCATAGAGGAGAGAACCCTGCAGATCCATACTTTCAATCCCCAGAAGAAAGAGACCGATTCCTATCAGCAGAGCCATTATAATATTAACTGCCAGGGAGATCAGGGTGGTGGCGCTGAGATTGGAGAGGCGGCCTACCGGGAGAGAGCGAATCATTTCAATCCGGCCGCTTTCTTCATCCCTTCTGGTGTGCCGGGCCACGAGAAATATGCTCATGATGGCCACAGCCAGGGCGGTAAAAACCAGCATGGTATGGGCCATCATAGCTCCATAGGTATAATTATCCAGTCCATAACCCGGCCCCATCATAGCCGTCATAGCGGGATTTCTCATGGTTTCTGCAAAGACCATAATTTCCTGCTGGGTGGTAAAGAGGGTGGTGTAGGCAAAAGCAATGACCAGGGTAAGTGCTGTAATTATAATGAGCCAGAGTGGTATTCGCAGCCGATCTCTCCGCAAAATTAACCGGGACAATCGGCCGGAGTTATGAAAGTAACTGGTCTGCATCAGGATTCACCTACCTCACCCCGGTAATGCTCCATAAAGACATCCTCTAATTTCGGCGGGGAGCTTTCCAGTTTCTTAACTCCAAATTTGCTGATGTGCTGGATTACCTGATCCAGTTCAGCTGTATCTACCAGGAAGGAGTGGGTGTTATTCTGTTTCTTTAGATCATGAATGCCATTAAGATCATTAAGTGAGGGAATTTCTTCCTTTGTTTCCAGCACTATTCTGGTCCTGGTTAAATGCTGCAGCTCATCCAGACTGCCGGATTCAATGATTTTTCCCTGGCGGATGATGCTGAGCCTGTCGCAGAGTTTCTCCACCTCGGAAAGTATATGACTGGAGAGAAAGACGGTTTTGCCCTCTTCCTTAAACTCGGTGATACATTCCTGAAAAACTTTTTCCATGAGCGGATCCAACCCGGAGGAGGGTTCATCCAGGAGATAGAGATCTGCCTCAGCCGCAAAGGCTGCCACCAGGACAACTTTCTGACGGTTTCCCTTGGAATAGGAGCGGCATTTTTTGGAGGGATCGAGATCAAATCTTTCGATCAGCTCCTCCCGGCGGGATTTATGATTGCTGCCTCTGAGCTGAACGAAGAGGTCGATAATCTCGCCGCCGGTTAAATTCGGCCAGAGGTTGACCTCGCCGGGCACATAGGCAATCCGCTTGTGAATTTCAACGGCATCCTGCCAGGTATCGCGGCCAAAGACAGTGGCTGTACCCCGATCGGCCTGAAGAATTCCCAGCAGTATGCGGATTGTCGTGGTTTTACCGGCTCCGTTGGGACCGATATAACCGTAGACCTCACCTTCCTCAACCTTCAGGTTTATGCCATCCAGAGCCTGAACTTCTCCAAAACTTTTTGCTAAATCTTTGATCTCAATCACAGCCATGGTTTAATCATCTCCTCTCAATCTCCTATCCATCTCCTATTAATTTCCTATCAATCTCCTATCAATCTCCTATCGATAATAAATTTTTTTCAATAAATCGAGAAAATCATGATATTCATCCCAGTAGGGTTGAAAATCTATCACGGAGAGCTCCTTCCCCCTGATATCCTGGATCAGCTCCCTTTCATAACCTTCTATTGACCAGCGAATCAGCCTGGTTATCTGCCGGGGAGATATATCCTGTCTGAAAAGAGAAGTATCGACATTTTGATAATAATCTGCCAGAATCCTTCTTTTTGTTCGTTCTGTTCGGGAGATCAGCTCTTCCGGGAGATCAGCGGCTTCATTACTCAGATAGATAGCGCCTAAAAAATTGAAAACTTCGGGATTTTTGCTGTAAGCCTGCAATTTCAACCTGCTCATTCTCCTGAGATTTTCGATTAAATCAACTTTTCTCTCCCTCTGCTCTAATTTATTAAGAAACTCTTCTGTTACAAAATCCAGGCTGTATTCAATTAAATACCTGTAGAGTTCCTGTTTGGTTTCAAAATAGTAAAAGAGTGAACCCTTTGCTATTCCGGCTTCCTCGACTATTTGATTGGTAGAGGCATTTTCGTAACCATTGGCTGTAAATTCTCTCAGAGCGGCTTTCAATATCTTCTGCTGTTTTTCTTTATCCAGTCCGGTGAATTTTTTGTTTATGGTGGCTCACCTCCCGGGAAGGGCCAGTTGACCGTACCGGTCAATTTAATATTACCACTTTTGACCGCTCCGGTCAAGTTTTATTTTTAATTTTAGAAACCTTGCAAAATAAATTTTTAAAAAAAATAAAAAGATCCTGAAAACAGCTTGACAGTTGTGAATTATTGTGATATGTTTTTAACTAAATGATAGAAATATATAACATTATGTTTGGTAATGTAAACAATATGTTAGGTATAATAAATAAAATGTTAGGTAAACATAATAAATTGGGGGCTGTAAAAGACAGACAGGAATTGCTGACACAGTGGGGACTGTAAAGGAAGTCAGGAAAAACTAAAGGCAGTGAGGGTTGTTAAAAAAGTAATGGATTGCCTGGAGAGTGATGTTTGATATGACAGTCTGAAATTGCCTGGATAGTGAGGATTGTAAAGACAGCAAGAAAATATTAATGTAGTAAGGGATTGAAAAGTGTAAATGATTGTCAAGAAAGCAAGTAATTGTTTAGTAAACCAGGGCTTTTGAAAGGTTTTTAACAATTAGTTGATGTTAAATAGGAGGTTTTATTAATGTCAGAATTTTTCTCCAGCCGCTCATCCTATCTGAGTATTTTAGCTGTGCTGGGACTGCTTGGCTTTATCACCGGGAATTATGGATTTTTTGGTTTCTTTGGTTTTCTGGGATTTCTGGGACTGGAAAAAGAGGATGAGCGTCTGCATTATAATCGGGGCAGGGCTGCTTACAACGCCCTGATAGTATCGATAGCCAGCCTGGCTGTTATTATTGCAGCTGTCAGCATCTGGGATATTGCCGGTCATCTCAGGACTGCTATTGGTCTGGTTTTTGCTGCCCAGATTCTGACCTACTCTCTTTCCCTGGTTTATTATGAAAGGCGGGGGATGTGATATGGCCAGGCTTACTACGAGATTAAAAGAATTCAGGGCCCGGCATGATTTAACTCAGGAGCAGCTGGCTGAGCTGGTGGGGGTCAGGCGGGAAACAATCTCTCATCTGGAGGGAGGGGATTACAATCCTTCTTTGATTCTGGCTCTGCAGATAGCTGCGGTGCTGGAGGCTGAGGTGGAGGAAATTTTTATCCTGGAAAATGAAGAGGGAGAATGAGCTTAAAAATGATGAGAGGCAAGTCAGAGAAAACAAGAGACAAACAGCAGGAAAATCAAGAGAGAATGAGCTAAAAAATTATTGAGAATGAGCAAAAAAAATTGAAGAGGGAATGGGTAGAAAAAAAGAAGAAATAACCAGGAAAATAAAGAGGGAATGGACAGGAAAAAAGGGGGAATGGATAGGAAAAAAGAGGTGGAATAAAAATATTGAGATTAGGATGCCAAGAATTTAAGTATAAGTAGATGTGATTTGGTCTGGCCGGATTTTATTAATTTATCCGGGTTTTGAAGGCAGAGAAAGTAAAGGGTGACACAAAAAAATATTAGAATAAGGCTATTTCCAAATATATTAGGTCAATAAATGAGGAGAGAAAGAAATGAATAAAGTTTTAGAAATTCAGAATGTGGTAAAGAAATTTGCCAAAACTCTTGCGGTTGCGGGTGTTTCCTGCGAGGTCCGGCAGGGAGAGATTATGGGGGTGCTGGGTCCCAATGGAGCAGGCAAAACCAGCCTGATCAGGATGATCATGGATATTAATGCTCCTGACAGCGGCTCGATCAGTTTTAATTTCCAAAACGGTAATGGTGATAACTGGCAGGAAAGTATAGGTTATCTTCCTGAAGAGAGGGGCCTTTATAAAAATGCCAGGGTTAAGGATATTCTGGCTTTTTTAGGGGGACTTAAGGGGCTGGAAAAGAAAGTGGCCCAGAGCCGGGGCAGGGAATGGCTGGAGAAGTTCGGCCTGCTTGATAATTATCGGGACAAAATTGAAGAGCTCTCCAAAGGGATGGCCCAGAAAGTCCAGTTTGCCACCTGTGTGCTCCATGAGCCGGAGCTTTTGATTCTCGATGAACCCTTTTCCGGTCTGGATCCGGTAAGTCAGGACCTGATGAAAGAGGAGATTCGAGATTTAGCCCGAAAGGGGACGGCGATTATGCTTTCAAGTCATCAGATGAACCTGGTGGAAGAGGTCTGCGACCGGATCTTTTTGATGGATAAG
>PWEJ01000130.1 GCA_003553485.1 Halanaerobiaceae bacterium
AGTCGCTGGCTTTGAAATATCTTAAAGCCAGCGACTATCATGATGGTTTTATTGCCAAAAACATTTAGTTGGGTTCTTGTAAAGAGTAGAGGTACCAGTTATCGTCAATTAAGTCAAAATAGAAATCTATATCGTCCTCATAGCGCTCTCCAAGATATTCTTCCACCATAGTTGCTCTTATTACAAGGTTGCTACCCGAAGTGTAGTAATCTTTCTTATGGATTTCTAAAGTAAAATCATCATCATGATAAGCTTCCTGTGTGTTACTTAAAAATTCACTCCTTGTCTCTGTATCCCAGCCCATAAAATCAATCAAAGGAGCTAAATGTTTTTCGAGAGCATCAGAACCTTCATAAATGGTTTCCTCAAAGTCAGCTATAAAGTTGTCCACTATTTCTTGTTTATCTGCCTCATCCATATCAGCAAAAACTTGAGCTAACCTTTCCTCTTCTTCTGCCTGGGCTGCAGCATACTCATCTACTGTTAAATCTCCACTGAGTATACTCTCCAGTGTTTCATCATCTTTTAATCTAAAATTATCTCCTAAATAAACAAGTGCATCTCTGCCTTCATCATCCTCTATTGTAGGGTCAGCTCCATATTCTAATAATTTTTTGATTATATCAGGATCATCAGAAAACAATGCGGCTTGCATTAAGGCTGTTTCACCATTATTAGCAGTGGCGTTGACATCTACTCCAGCTTCAAGAAGCATTTCCACTACTTCAATGCTCGTATCGAAGGACGTAGCTGCCGTTAAGGCAGTATAACCTTGATAATTTTTCATATTAGGATCGGCGCCACTATCAAGTAATAGTTCCATCAATTCTAGATCACGATAATTAGCACTTGAAACAAGTGGGGTCTCACCAAATTGATCTTCAAAATTTACTTCGCTGCCAGCTTCAATCAGTTTTTCGATGATTTCAATATCTAATCTTTGATTGATCGCTGAAGATAAGGGGTGCAAATCATTTTTGAGCCCAATATTGGGGTCTGCTCCTGCCTCTAAAAGCATAGAGATTAATATTTCTGGTTCAACGTCTTGTCGATTGTGAATAGCCTGCATTATTGGAAACTCCCCGGCTATATTTACATTATTGATATCAGCACCAGAATCGAGCAAATACTGAACTATTTCCGGGTTGCTATTATATTGGACAGCATAATTAAGCGGAATTATATCTGATTGACTTTTCTGGTTAACATCAGCTCCTCCATCAACTAAAGCTTTGGTAATGGCAAGATTATTATTTTCAAGAGCAGCTAAATGCAAGGGAGCACGGCCGGTAAAATCATCATCTAAATTGGGATCTGCTCCGCCTTCAATTAAGACCTCAATAATTGCTGGATCGTTTGAGTTTATAGCTGCTATCATTAAAGGAGTATTATTATCAAAATTATGTTCATTTATATCATTGGTCTCGGCAATTGCTTCTTCAATTTCAGCTAAATCAGCCTGGAGTACGATATCGTGTAATGAGTTGCCCTCTTCAGTTTGAGCAGTCAGGGGCAAGGCATAAGTAAAGATAAGCAAAAAAGGCAAAACAAAAGATAAAATTAATTTTATTTTATTTTTTAGCAATTTTATTCAGCTCCTATGTTTTTTTGATGAAGCACTTTTTTCAAGGTGAAAATAATTCTGATTATGATATCCCCTCCTTATTTGGCTAGTGCTGGTAAAGAAGAGCCTTTGTTTGATTTGCCACCGCCATTAATAATAATTATTTTAATAATTATTTATAATTACTTTACATAATTAAAGAAAAACTATCAAAGTCCTTCTTTTTTTATAATATTTTGCTAACAGAGTTAAAAGTGATATAATAAAACAAATTATCATTTTATTTTAAATGATACAAAAATTAAGAGGGGATTTTTACCCGGGGAGGTAATAATAATGCAGAAGTTATTATTGGCAATTGATGGTTCAGAAGGTTGTAATAAAGCGGTGGGAAAAGTCCTGGAGATGGCTGAAGAGATGGAAATTGAGGTAACCGCCCTTACTGTTTTAGATAAATATATTCCTAACACTTATTCAGAAGCTTATGCTCGTGAGCTTTATACCAACAGAGAAGAAATGAAGAAAAATGCACAGAATATGTTGGATTCATGTACTGAGTCTTTACAGGAAAAAGTTAGTAATCTTAAAAAAGTAGTTAAAGTGGGAACGCCTTCTGAAGTCATCTGCGAAACGGCTGAAAAAGAAGATTATGACTTTGTTGTTATAGCTGATAAAGGTGAGGGAGCCGTTAAAAGATTTTTATTAGGCAGCACAGCAGAAAGAGTGACCAGATACAGTCCTATCTCAGTAATATTGATTAAATAAATTTTTAGCAATCATAATAAAAAAAGCAGGTCTAGTCTTAATACTCTAGAAATTAGCAGTATCAGAAGTTTCCATATTAGCAGGAAATAAATGCAATAAATTTTGCAGAAAAGGTGATATAATGAATTTAGATAAACTCCTAGCAAAAAGCTGGATCCCGGATTTTTTGCTGCGCTTTGGTGTGAGAAGACGAGTGAAGAGTTTGCTAAAAAAGCAGAGGATTCCTGCTATTGCAAAACGACAGCAGTATAAAAGTGATTTTGTAGAAGACTTAAAACAGCAGCCAATTGCTGTAAAAACCTCGGAAGCCAATGAACAGCATTATGAACTGCCGCCTGCTTTTTTTGAAAAAATACTGGGGGAGCGGCTGAAGTACAGCTGTGGATATTGGCAGAAAACTTTAAGTGCTGCAGAAGCTGCGGAAAATCTGGAACAATCTGAAGTAGAGATGTTAAAACTAACCTGTAATAGAGCTAAAATAATGAACGGTCAGCAAATACTTGACCTCGGTTGTGGCTGGGGTAGTTTGAGCATTTTTATGGCTGAAAATTATCCTCAAAGTCAGATAACTGCCGTGTCTAACTCTTCAGCCCAAATTAATTATATTAATTCTATAGCTGAAAGTCGGGGGCTTGACAATTTGACAGCTGCCACAGCTGATATCAATGATTACAGGGCCAGACTTAAATTTGACAGGATAGTTTCTATAGAGATGTTCGAACACATGAGAAATTATCAGGCTTTAATGCTGAAGCTGCGAAACTTTTTACAATCCGAAGGAAAACTTTTCGTTCATATATTTACCCATCACACTTATCCCTTTTTGTATATTGATAGCTCGAGCTCTGATTGGATGACCAGATATTTTTTTGCTGGAGGTACCATGCCCAGCCAGGACCTACTGCATTATTTCACAGATGGTTTTTCTCTGGAAAAACAATGGGCTCTTTCAGGCCGGCATTATAGTCAAACCCTGGAAGCCTGGCTGCATATAATGGATAATAAGCAGGAAGAAATCTGGCCTATTTTCCAGGAAGTTTATGGTGCAGGTGAGGCTGAGCGGTGGTGGAATTATTGGCGAGTATTTTTTCTGGCCAGTTCGGAGTTCTTTGGATTTAATAAGGGTAATGAATGGTTTATCAGCCATTATTTATTTGAAAAAAGTTAATAGTTTTCCAGGAGTTCACAGCTACTCCTGAGCGTATGTCCAATTTTATACTATTTTTTATAATTAACGTTATATCATACATTATTTTATTTCATTATGACTGGAGGTAATTAATTATTTTATCTCAGGAGGAATTTATAACCAACAAGAAAGATCGTAATCTTTTTTATATGGCTATTTTTATATTTTTGATTTCTATTGGGGAAGGGATTACGGCCCCGGCAATACCTCTTCAGGGAGATAGATTAGGAGCAAGTTATCTTCAACTGGGCTTTTTAATGACTGGTTTTTCAATTGCTTATACCTTTATGACCTTAGCTGCCGGTCGGTATTCTGACAGGATTGGCCGCAAACCATTGTTATTAACTAGTATAGTACTTTCAATAATAGCAGCGACGGGGTACTACCTGGCTGCAACTCCCTTAACTCTCCTTGTTTTTAGAACAATAGAAGGGCTAAGTCGAGGGATTCTCTGGCCGGTTGCTGAGGCGATTATGGCTGATAATACCAACCGCCGGGAAAGAAGTAGAGCTATGGGGCGATTTTCTGGAGCATATGGTGCTGGTGCTACTCTGGGAAATCTGGCTGGAGGAGCAGTTATGCAGAATATTGGAGTCACCGCTGTTTTTCCAGTTTATCCTGTTCTGGGAGTAATTGTGCTAATCACCTCTATAATTGGGATTCAAGAGGTGACAGCCTCTGAAAAAGAAGGAGCAGAGGCTTTTTCTGCTAATGACTCAAAGGACCAGGTTCAGCCTTTAGCTGGCCTGGAATCTGTAGACTTAAAGGAAGAATGCAAAAAAATCTGGCCTGTTTGTTATATTGGCTTTGCCTATGCCGGCTTTCTATACTCTGTACAGGGGCTTTTATCTCAGTTTGCTAATATTTTAAATGTGGCTCTACTGGGCATTGGTATTATATATGCGCTTTTCTGGGGTATGAGAACGATTTCTTTTTTAAGTTGTGGCAAATTGGTGAAATTATTTGGGCGCAGAAGTGCTCTGCTTATTGGGATTGTTTTTGCTATTCTCTCTGCTGGTACTTTTTTATTTGCCGAGGGGTTTATCCCTCTGATATTTGCAGCTCTATTAGGGGGGATAGGAACTGGTTTAATGTTCCCTTTAAGTGTCACTCTGATTGCTGATCTATCTTCTGCTAAAGCCCATGGTTTCAGCATGGGAGCGCTGGAATTTTCTATGGGAATTGGCATGATATTGCAGACAGCCCTTTCTGGATTATTAGGAGATTTAGGAGGAGTTAGATTTACATATCTCTTTACTTTTATTGTTACTCTAATCGCCATACCATTAACACTGATATTTATTTTTGAACCAGAAAAAAATTCTGATTAATAATAATAAGATCAATAATACTGGCAAGTAGCCATTATTTAAGGTAAAATAAAATTAGATGATTTTAACCATCACATAGCTATTAAAAAAATAAACTTGAAGGGGGATATCATGGATAGTAAATTTCAGAGAATAGCCTTTTTAGTTTTAGCAATATTATTTTTGTTGATTGCCGGCATGAGCAGCAATTCTCTTAGCGCAGTAGATATTGGAGGGGAGCTTAATCTAAATACAGGTTTAAATTATCCAGCAGCTGGTGACTTAAATACTACCTTTACAGGTTCGGCAGAACTTGAATTTTATCTGCCAGAGACGGCAGGAGTTGAGCCAAGGCTTGTAATGCAGGGCTCTTTAAGAGATGGCGGTGAAACAGATTTTAATTTTAAATATCTCTATCTCAGAAGAAGATTGGATAGTGGCCATTTAACCCTGGGCCGTCAACCAGTATCCTGGTCATATGGAGCCGTGATTAACCCCTTTGACTATGGCTTTGCCATTGAAGATTTAGCCGGTGAAACTCTGACGCCAGGATTTGATGGTGCTCGTTATTTTCATAGCCTGGGAGCTGGCCGGAGTTTGCAGGCTGTAGTCAGTTGGCCTGAATATAACTCAGAATTAGCCGAACTGGGTTTTGGCTCCAGACTCCGCCTGCCTGGTCAGGGTTATGACTTAAGTTTCAACCTGGCCAGTCATGAGATTATGTTTTTTGAGGTTGTTAATGAGGAGCCGTCCTTAGTTTCAGACCGTTTAAGCAGAGCCGGGATTACCTATAGTGGTGATATAGGTGATTTTGGTTTATATGGTGCTGCTGGTTATTATCACCTTGATGACAGTGATCTTGATGACTGGGTAATCCAGCTTGGATTGGATTACAGCTGGCTTAGAGGTGAATATGCTGACAGACAGGTCATGCTTCAGGGGGAGTACTTAAGATTTATCCAGCACGATCTTGATATGACAGCACTTTTAGGGCTAGCACTCTCAGGACAATCCAATGAATTTGGTGAAATGCCAGGAGAAGAACTTCCAGATAACGGCATGCCCGGTGGTGATATGGCAGCAGAGGAGATTTTTAGCGCTAGAGATTTATTAGTTTTAAATCTTAGCACTAACCTGGATAGTTTTACTAATATTGGTGTAGCTATACTGGGAGAGACTGAAAACCAGAATATCTTAGCGGCCCCCTATTATATTAGTGACTTAGGAGGAGGATTAGAACTTAGGCTGGATGGTAGTGCTGGCCTGGACAGTGATAATGAAATAAATATTGGAATTTCAGCCGGACTCTCCTATTATTTTTAAAATCTTAGTTTTTCGGGTTTAAGAAAGGATAAGATTTTGCCGGTAGTCACCGGACTTTTTTGCTGAATTTTTTGCTTAAAAAATAAATCCAGCAGCTATAGACAATCAGTCCTATAAATAGATAGATAAAATAATTATCTTGACCATTGTATATACTGATAAAGCTTTCGCTTATCCAATAGGGAGGTAGAATGCCAGCAAGGTATCTTAAGTTAGATTCTAGGAGATAACCAATTATAGGGGCAACAAAAAGCAGTCCTGAACCTTTGGTAACTGCAAAACCTTCAACTTTATTTTCAGCAAATACCAGGATGATTAATACCAGTAAAATAGCATTCAAAGTTGAAAGCAGGAGAACTGGCAGAGACTGGATCAATCTGATTTCAACTATATCTAAAAAGTAAAGGATAAAAATATTAAAGGCTGTACTCATCACCATGGCAAAACCTGTCCGGTATAGGATATATTCAGCTTTAGAAAGAGGAGTAACGAAAAGATAGCTCAAAATATTTTCGTCCCGCTCCTCTAAAATAATAAAACCAATCATCATTCCGTACATCATAGGAACCAGCATAATTATAAAGGCCATTATGAAAATATAATGCTCTGAGAGCTGGAATCCGAGCTCAGCAGCTAAAATCCTGTCAGCAAAGGGGATAATCAGGCTAAATGCAATAGCTATAATTGCCGGTGATACCAGGATAAAGAGCAGCATAAAATCTCTACTAATATTTTTAAAGTCTCCTTTTAACATTACATAGACCCGCTTCATTACTTATCACCTATCTTTAAGATAATATATTTATAGAACCAGC
>PWEJ01000147.1 GCA_003553485.1 Halanaerobiaceae bacterium
TAAAAGCAAAATACTTGCCCTGGATAGTGTAATGGCAGTGATTTACTAAAGCCATTTTTCTCTAAACAGGGCAAGCATCCTTTGCTTTATAACTTATCCATGAAGTCTTTAAGCTTCTGGTCTATCCGGGGAGCCAGATAAGGGGGTTCAAAATTGGCTAGTTTCTCTTTCCAAATCTCATTAGCCCTTACTTTAGTCGGTACAATATTTTCTTCAGAAGTATAGGTAGAGCGATCACTGAGTAGAGGTTCTCGAAAATCCCTCATATGTTCTAAGGTGTGGGCTTCTTCCAAAAAATGTCCTCCAGGTCCAACATTTTTTATAACCTCTTGGGCAATGGTTTCTCCTTCCACTGCAATACCACTTTGATAATTTTGCACCATACCAATAATCTCACTGTCAATGATGAATTTTTCATAGGAAGCTGTCATATAACTATCAAGAATGCCAATTGCATGGAGTATAAAATCAACATTATGGATGATGGAAGCCATGAAGGTCAACATTGATTCATATCCAGCTTGAGTGTCAGGAGATAGAGAGTCTGTTAAAGAACCCCCAGCCCTTGCAGGTATATCATAGTAGCTGGCTAATTGAGCGCTGGCTCCAATAAATTTGGCATATTCAGGACTCCCGATGGTTAAACCAGCAGTTTTCATATCGGTTATAGTAGAAGCACAGCCGTATACTACTGGAGCACCAGGACTGATTAGCTGTGTCAAAACAATGCCCGCTAAAGCTTCTGCATTCTGCAGAGCTAAAGTTCCAGCAATGGACATAGGCCCCGTGGTACCAGCCATGGCAGCAGGAGTAACTACAACTGCTTGATTATATTTAGCATGTTCAATTAGAGAGTCAATCATTCTGGTGTCCAATTGCAAAGGACTGTTGGTGTTAATTATAGTTATTAAGACAGTCCTGTCATCAATTAACCTGTCTTCGGAAAATATTATCCGGGCCATCTCCATACAGTCCAAGGCCTTTTTAGCCCCATAGCAACTTCCCATAAGACATTTATCTGAATATTTAGCTCCGGCATAAAGCATTTTAGCATGTCTAATTTCATCAGCAACATCTCCTGGTTCCAACAACAATCCGCCTAGCACATCAATATGATCATTTTCTGCAGCCAATTTGGTTAGATTGATATAATCGGCAAAAGTAGCATCTCTTCTTCCCTTGTCTAAATCTGAGACGAAAGGGGGGCCAGAGGAGGGGGATAAAACAGCATTATCCCCGCCGATGACTACATCATTTTCTGGATTTCTGGCGTGCAGAGTAAAAGAGGAGGGGGCTTTAGCCACAGATTTTGTTACTAATTCTGGGGATAGATAAACTCTATTATCCTTTACAGCGGCACCTTTAGCAGAGAAAATTTCTCTTGCCTCCCTTTGAAAGACCTCGATACCCACTTCCTCTAAAATATTTAAAGAAGCTTTGTGTATTTCCTTTATCTCAGTTTCTGTCAAGATATTTTGAGACAGTATGTTTTGCTCTATCATTTAAAGGCCTCCAATGTTAGTTTATAAACATTTGAGCTGTTTTGCTTCTGGTATTTAGTAATCCTTATTTGCAATTATTTTTTGCTCCCATATCTTTTCGGTGCTTAATAAAGCCTATCAACATAAATATCAATAGGAACATTATGGGGATACCTGCAAAGGTCTTAATTATTTTAACACCATCAATTCCTCCAATCATCAGAGCAACAATAGCCAAAGCTCCCATGAAAATACCCCAGAATAACTTCATTCCTATGGGAGGTTCTTCAGTTGTATATTTTTCAAAACCGGTAGTGCTTACCATGGAAACAGTGGAAGTCATTGAATCTGCTAGAGTAACGAAGGATATTAGAATTATCAAAATGAATATAGGTCTAATAACTTGTGTCAGGGGAAGAAAATTTAATAGCTCTATCATCACACCTTCTCCGCCTATACTCCCTAACTTTGCATACATGTCTGCTCCCTGAACAAACTCAAGGTTAAGCAGGAAGGAGCCAAAAACTCCAAACCAGAGCATGCCAAAGGTGGCCGGTAATATAAGATTAACAAAAACAAATTGCCTGATAGTTCTTCCATAACATAATCTCACTAAAAATAAGCCAACTAACGGGGCAAAAGATAACCAGTCAGCAACCCAGTACATATCCCACCATTGCGACCAAAGGTCACCATCTAACTGCATCGGATTGGTAAAGACTGAAGTTTGAACGAAGTTATTTAGAAAGTGGCCTACAGATTGAGTGGTCATATTGAGAATATAAGCAGTAGGACCAAAGATAAGGGTGAAAGCCAGCAAACCCATAAATAACCAGGTGTTTTTATCACTTAACCACCTGATTCCTTTATCCAGCCCGGTGATACTGGAAGTAGTATATGATGCTACTATGAAGGCAGCTATACCGCCCCAGATCATTGGACCGGGCTCAATACCAAATCCGACTTCTAAAGCACTGCCTAACTGCAATATTCCATAACCAAGTGAACCTGCTACTCCACCGCAAATAGCAAACAAAGAGACTGCATCTACAGCAGTACCAATCTTACCATAAGCTCTTTCTCCCAGAAGAGGATATAAAGCTGAACTGGCTGTAAAGCTCTGTTCTAGATTATAGTGGACATAGCCTACCACAATACCGAAGCCGACGTAGAGAGCGTAGGGAGTAAAGGTCCAGTGTAAAAATGTTTTTTTCATAGACCACATCATAGCTTCTATGCTGCCTGCCTCAACTCCAGCCCCCTGAGCGGGCTCCATTGTATGTAACAGAGGCTCATATCCCCAGAAAACTATTCCTATGGCAATACCTGCACAGAGTGACATAGCAAACCAATTCCAGTAAGCAAATTCTGGCTTGGCCTCATCTCCACCAAATTTAATTTTACCTACTGGATGAAAGAACATTGCCAGGCAAAAGATTACCATTGCTAAAGCTACCAGCATTATTAACCACCCAAAGTTTACCATAGCCCATTCAAATCCGGTATTTAAAGTAGCCTCAAGCTGCTGAGCATCAATTAGTCCCAGGACGATAATTGGTCCAAAGATGACAATTGATAATATGATTACTTTCCAGCGGGGAGCAAACTTTTTTTCATTAGCTTTATCCATATTTAAACAGCACTCCTCTTAATTTTTTTAAAATAGACTTCAGCAAGCTAAGTTGTAGATTTAGCCCAAAAATTGATTTTAAACATGGCCGTAATATTCTCGGTGATTGACTACAGAATAGGCATAATCTAATAGAGTTCCCCAGCTAAAGACTGGCAGGTCGACCTCGCGTTGGATTGCCCGGGCAAAGGGTTGCATTCCTGTACATTCTAACATTAAGGCTCCGATACCAGGGTTTTTGCTTATAAACTCCTGCGATATTCTAATCATATCTTCTTCCGCTTTATCATAATAAATTTCCGGTACTGCAGGTCTTTTTTCATGGTCCCAGAGATTGTCAAATTCCGGGCAACCATACTCATCCTGAGCACCAGCTATGACAAAATTACTGTCTAGATCTATTCCTACATTTTCTAGATGCTTATCAGTTAAAAATCTTTTCTGAGCACAGATTATCCCCACCTCTTCCTGGGGACCTATTAATTGTTGAATAAAAGGAACCTGGAGCAGACTTGACATAAAGACTGGAACATCAACATGGTTGGCCACATCTTTTTGGAAATAAGCAAAATAGCCGCATTCAGCAGCTATCGCTCTACAGCCCATATTCTCTAATTTTTTGGCCGTCTGCAAAATTGGCTTTCGGCAGGGCGATTTATCCTCTTCCCAGACCAGGGTGTAATTATCAACACCTTTGGCAATTTCATATTGGATTGGATAAGGAAAAGCGCTGGCATTGCGTACGTCCCCAGGAAACCCTGGATAAACATCATCTAAGACCATAATTCCAATTCCCATTCCATAACAGGCATGTCCCTTTCTAGCTTTAATATGATTTAGATCTCGGTCTCGATTCTGATAAGGAAAAATTGGCATGACCTCCTTTAATAATTAAATATATTTTCAACAGTAAATTATACCCGCGCTAATAATTTAGCTGCAAAATCATCTAATTCCTGCTTTACTTCTTTAGAGTCATTGATACTGACTTTATAATCATCATTTATATCTTTAATTTGTTCTTTGATTTTTGTTCTTACCTCAGATTCTGACTCTTTTTGCATGGCTCTGCTGAAGAGATCAGAATACCAGATTTTTTTGAAGTTATTGGCTGTATGCTCATGGTTTAAATAATGGCCAGCTGGTCCGACTTCTCTAATGACTTCTAAGGCCAATTCTTCAGAATTAACTTCCACACCTGAAATATAGGAGTCTAGCATGTTAAGAATCTCATTGTAAAGTACAACCATTTCAGGAGATAAACTGTTGCAATGATCCATTATTCCAACATCATGAACTAGATCAGCCTGACTTAAAAGTGAAGAAAAGAAGGACATGGTCCCCTCACTAACAGCCTGCTCATCAATTATCTTTGCATCGCTAGTTCCAGCTGTTCCATAAAAGGGCAAACTATAGTAATTAGCCATTTCAGATGCAGCAGCTATTAACATGTTAAATTCTGGTGCTCCATAAGAGCCGATTGTTGTTTTCATATCAAAAATCGAAGGCATGGCCCCATATATAATTGGAGCGCCTTCTTTAAAGAGCTGGGTTATTACCAGTCCAGATAAAACTTCAGCATTACACTGGGCTAAGGTGCCGGCAAAGGTGACTGGAGAAGTGCCACCTAACATACAATAGGGCATATAAACACTTGGCACGCCCGCCTCTGCAACAAGTTTTAATTTATCAGTGCTTTCCTGGGGGTGGTATAGAGGGGGAATAGGTTCACAATAATAAAAAGCAAAGGGTTTTTCCTTGAATTTATCCAATCCTCCAGCGGCTATATTGAGAATTTCGAGCTGGTCTTTAAGTCCCTGGACATCATTGGAAGAAAAATTGATAGTCTTACTAAATTGTCTGATAACATCAAGAAATACCAGTTGGGATTGAATTTTTTCTGGAACATCAGCAGCTAACCCCACTGCCAGCATAAAATCAATATTTGGCAGATAATCAGCAATTTTACACATTAACTCTGTATCCTGGCGTTTGAAGTCTCTTACTTCATCAGTGAAGGGATCAATGATCTCTAGCATATCAGCATGGGTACCAAAATATGTCTGCTCTTTACCGATTTCCATTGTAGGTTCTTTATTCCGATTATAAAGGGTTATAGTATTAGGAGCTGAATCCAGAGCTTTTTCAATTAAAGCAGGTGGTAGGCAGATGAAACCATCTTTGCTCTCTGCTCCTTCATCGAGCAACCTTTCCTTTACTTCTTCGTCATCAATTTTAACTCCCTGTTCCTGCAAAATGGTTAATGTGGCTTCGTGAATTTTCTCAATCTTTTCAGCAGACAAAACTTTGAAGTCAATATTACTGCTAAAACCTGAATGCATAATTTTCTTCCTCCTCTTTAGAAAAGCTGGATAATAAAAGGCAACTACATGCTGTAATCTCCCGAAGCAAATTACAGCATATAGCAAAGATGCCTATTATTTTTCAGTGTATTTACCTTCATTTAGATAGGCCAGCATTTCTTCTTTATTCATATGTCCTATTCCAAGATAATCTAAAGTATATCCTTCTTCATAGAAATCTCTATTTAACATTGCTGAGGCTAAATTTATCATGGAATCTATTACAGGAGTATCGACATTAAACTTTTTCCCTAATTCGTGATAAACATGGCAGCCCACAGGTATGTCTTCGGTAATATATCTATGCTCAATATCATGAGGGCCAGTGCCAAATTGTATCTCATCCTGTTGATCAAAGGGGATTTTATAATCTTTGCCCATGTATTCCTGACCCAAGATATTTTCCCGATGGAAGAAATCATCCTTATCAAACTCCTGAATTCCTACCCCCATTGCTTCAGCCAGGGCTTTTTCTTCTTCATAGAAGGAATATTGCACCTCAGAAATAGAAGGGCAGTAGGCATGTGAGTATATGGAAAACTTGTATTTATCTTCACCAAAAATCACACCGTAATTTTCCATGGTCCCGACTCCCAGCAGGGTTCCTGGACAATGTAAAACAGGATTGACATTACTAAACCCAATATCCATAACGGTATTTCCAGCGGCTGTTCCTTCTCCATTATTGATAGCATCCATACAACCCATATATTCAGTGCTTGCTAAAAAAGCCTCCTGATCTTTTGAAGGCAGAGAAGCACCCCTTAGAGTTATGGCCCGATAATAAGCTCTGACCTTGGGGAGGGTCACTCCTCCTTTAATATCTACCCGGCAGCCATAGGGAGAACTTGACCAACCTCCAATGATTACATCTTTATTGCAATTGGCCTCTCGCATCATCCTCCTTAATACTAAAGAACCATAATTATCGGGAAAAACATGAATGACCATGCCGTCTTCTAAAGCTGGTATGAGTTTTTCGAAAAAGGGTTTATGTCCAGCTGCTGGAGTAGTTATGATAACTATACCCGCTCCAGCAACTGCTTCAGCAACATCAGTAGTTACCAGATCATAATAGGCAGTGCCTGATCTTTTGAAGCCATATAAGTTTAACTGTTGTCCATAAAACTCCACTCCATTTTCTTCGACTCCAAAAAGAGTATCATCGGCAAAGGGCTTTAGATCACAGAGCCTGACATCGGCTCCAGCTAAAGCACAATCTGCTGAAATCGCCTTACCAACTGCCCCGGCTCCTAAAACAGCTATAGGTTTATCTGCAAGATAACTAATATCTTTCATATTATATTTCCTCCTGTCATTGTAATAATTTATGATTGCTATAGATTTAGGCAAATTCCTGAAAGAGCTCTGTTAATTTTTCTTCACCATCTTTAAAATTATAGACATGTTCATCTTCAGGGAACTTTTCCTCTTTTACATCGGTTACATATTCACTAAAGGCTTCAGTGATATCCTCAGCAATATTAGCATA